>JAJDEI010000315.1 GCA_029259845.1 Planctomycetaceae bacterium
GCAACCAACGTGCGATTGCCGTGACCCCGAACCCCGTCCACCACACGCCGCCCCCCCCCGTCCCGGCAAACGGGGGCCGCACGCCGCCCCCCCGCCCCCCCGCCACGACCCCAACAAAATCCCTCGCCCGCAACCGGCGAACGCAATATTCGGGTTAAAGTCCCAACTGAATTGCGACACAAACGGGATGAACGACTTTCGAAAACAGCAACGATTTTCGTCACCGTAGCCTCGCCCTCCCGGAAAAACACGCCAACCGTTTCCGGAGAGACTCTCAGTTCGACTTTCACAGTTTTCAGCGGTCGAATTGGCAACAGCCCCTTGTTTCCGGGGTTGGATTGTCTTTTGGGCACCCCGGAGCTTGGGGCGGGTGTCACAAAACTCCTCCGGCAAACCTTCGGCGCCGAACACCTGAAAAATAGGGAAGTAACGTGATTCTGTGACGCGAGCCAATCTGGCGTGCCCAAAGTCTCAGAAAGTGCGAAAGACGAACTGAGGCACCGGGTGTCTCATTGAATGTCCACGTCCTGCAGCCCGCTCAGACGCCGACGGGTTCGAGCTCTTCGCCGGCTTGCATGGCCTGCCACTGGTCGACGGTGTACATGACTTCACGATGTTTGGAGCCGTTGTAGGGGCCGACGATGCCGTCTTCGGCCATGTAGTCGACCATCCGGGCCGCGCGGCCGTACCCGATACCCAGTGCCCGCTGCAGCAGCGAGCAGCTCCCCCGCCCTTCACGAATGACGACTTCGCACGCCTGGGCGTAAAGTTCATCCCGGTCTTTAATGGCGTCGAGTCCGCCGCCGCCCGTGGCCGCCTCGGAAGTCGCCTGAGCGATCTCGGCAAGGTATTGGGGTTCGATGTCGCTGAAGAAATCGATGACGGCGTTCATCTCGTCGTCGCTGACAAACGTCCCCTGTGCGCGGCTGAGGTTGCTCGTACCGGGGGCGAGGTACAGCATGTCGCCATTGCCGAGCAGCCGTTCGGCTCCCGACTCGTCGAGCACCACGCGGCTGTCGCTCTTGCTGGCGACCTGGAATGAAATCCGCGCCGGCAAATTCGATTTGATCAGTCCGGTGATGACGTCGACCGTCGGTTTTTGCGTCGCCAGCACGAGATGAATCCCAACGGCCCGCGACTTCTGAGCGAGCCGGATGATGTGCCCTTCGACATCCTTGCCGGAGGTCATGACCATATCCGCCATCTCGTCGGCGACAATCACGACGTACGGCATGCGGTCGGGGATGTCGTCCGCTTCGGTGCTGTCGGCATCGATGCCCATCCGTTCGAGGACGCGTTCCTTGCCGAGCCGGTTGTAGCTGTCGAGGTGCCGCACGCCGCAACGCGCGAGCAGGTCGTACCGCTCCTCCATTTTGTCGACCGCCCACGCAAGCACCGCCTCCGCCTTTTTCATGTCGGTGATCACCGGATGCATCAGGTGCGGGATTCGCATGTAGGGGGAGAGTTCGACCATCTTGGGGTCGATCATCAGCATCTTGACGTCATTCGGTGAACGGGTCATCAGCAGCGAAAGGATGAGTGAGTTGAGGCAGACGCTCTTGCCCGTTCCCGTGCGTCCGGCGATGAGCAAGTGCGGCATCTTGGCGAGGTCGACTGCCAGCGGATGTCCGCAAACGTCCTTGCCCAGCAGCAGGGGCAGCTTCATTTTCTCTACCTGCGGCGAGCAGGATTCGATCAACTCCTTCAGGCGCACCATCACCCGGCGGTCGTTGGGCACCTCGACACCGACAGTGTTCTTGCCGGGGATTGGCGAGACCACGCGAACCGCCGGCACCCGCAAGGCGATCGCGAGGTCGTCCTGCAGGTTCACGATTTTCGAGACCCGTAGGCCGGCGTCCAGGATGAGTTCAAACTGCGTCACGACCGGGCCGGTGTCGATCTCGGCGACCTTCACGTTCAGGCCGAACTCTTCGAATGTTTTTTCGAGGGTGACAGCCGCCGCCTGCGCCCGCTTGGCCAGTTTCTCAAACGGAAAGATCTCCGCCTCTTCGAGGAGGTCCGCTTCGGGCAGTTCGAAGTGCACAAGGGCCGGCTCATCGCCGTCGTCCTCTTCGTCGAAATCAACGACCGCAGACGCCCGCAACCCTTTGGGCGGGTTAACCTTGAAGGGCGAACGGCCGGAGCCCCGCGATGGCGCGGCCGGCTTCCCCAGCGAAGACAACAACGGCAGTTTGGGGGAAGCGGCGGCATGCGACGATTCCCGCCGCAGGTCATCAGCCGTGTCGCACTCGTCATCGGCGGCACGCAGCCAACGGGCAAACACCACACGGCCAATCGCCGCCAAGGGCCGCAGCAGAAGTCCGAGCACCCAGCCCAACAGCACCGTTTCCGACGCCAGCAGCATCCCGGTGATCGCCACCGTGACAACAATGATCAGCGAGCCGACCGTCGAGAAGTGGTCGGTCAGGATCGTCTTGCCGAACGCGCCGACGTAACCGCCGCTGCCGATGACGTGTCCGCCGCCCAATTCGGGCTCCAGCAGTTGCAGTCCCAGCGATGCCGATGAGGTCAACAATCCCCAGCCAAGGCAGCGCAGCAGCGGATCGCGGATCGTTATCCGGGAGAGCAGTCGCACATCGAAGACGACCATCGCCGCCAGCAGCCCGTAGGCGCCCCAGCCGAAGACCGCCCGCAGGCCGTACGCCAACTCCGCCCCGACCGGTCCGCACAGATTCTGCACAACGCCGTTGGGCGGATAGATGAGCCGCGAGGGGGGATCGGCCGGATCGTAACTGCCGAGGCTCAGGCCGACAAAGACGATAGCCGCCAACAGCCCAAGGGCCAGCAGGTCCGTTCTGAGGCGGCGGTAATCGATCATGGGGCGGCATACGGTCAAGGTTATGACCCCTGCAACCGGTCTAACCGGACCGGAGGACCTGGCGCGCGGCGGACGGATGCCTCCCTGTTCGGCCCGGTTTGTCGGCCGCGCCGAGATGCCGGCCGACGGGCTCCGCGATCGCCGCGCGGCTGTCGGCCGTAACGGGTGGAGCCGCCGCCGTGACGGAGGGGCGCACTGTCTCCGTCAAACTCTATCGTCTTATTCGGCCGGTGATGAAAAACGGCATCATGGGATGTTGCGAATCGGCAACATTCTCTCCGGCGGTGCCGATTCGTCCGCTTCGACCGATTCGACCGGCGGCAGGGCGGCCCAGCTTCGCGCTACGGACATGAAATCTGGCGATGCCGGCTCATGAAGTCTGATCCGACCCTCGCCCGCACTGGCGGGCAAGCCAGCCAGTGGCACCCGCCGCTCAAAGACACCTGCTGAGTGGCTTGCAACGTAAGATGGGGGGGGGCTAGACTTACGGCAATTCTCACTGAGGCTTCCTCGTCCACTCAGCAAAGGTGTTCCGTATGTCCTGCCTGCAGTCTCGTCTCTTCGCTGCTTCGCTCCTCTGTGTCACGATTTCCGGATGCGCCTCCTCGGGCGTCGGCACTCCACTTCCAAGTGGAGGAAAGACGGAGTTTCTTGTCTATGCCCCGACGAATTCGAGTCTAAAACTGATTATTAGCGGCGGATATGGAGACCTGTTCTTCGCGCGAGATCTCGATCACGACAATGATCCCAACCGTCCGGCTGGCACCCCCGCCGATTACGTCGCTTATACTGCAGTGTTAACGATTGCATCTGGCACCTACGATGCTGATTTGATGACATGGTCTCCCCTCACTCAAAACTGGGAATTCGTCGACGACGTCGACGCGTTTCAGGCAAACACTTTGGTTCTGATTGAAGAAGACTGACCAGTCAGGGAGTCCATTGATGAGACAATCCGCCCAATCACCGATTCGCGCCATTCGTGGGGGGTTCTCGTTGATCGAACTGATGGTGGCGGTCGGTATCATCTCTGTGTTGATGAGCCTGCTGCTGCCGGCCGTTCAATCGGCTCGTGAGGCGGCGCGGCGGACCCAGTGTCGAAACAACCTGCATCAGATCGGAATCGCGATTCACTCGTTTTATGACCAGCACGGCTATTTGGATACGACGGAACCATTGAAAGTCATCCTCCCGCAAATGGATTACCGACCGCTGTGGGAGGAGTTCGAACGGGCGGACGAGGCCTTCTTGAACCGAGAGTTTGTTGATCTGTCGAACGCGCGCAGCCCTTCGGCGTATACCTGTCCTTCCGACACTCTGTTAAATGCTAGTGACCTGGAATTGAGTTACGCGATCAACGCCCGGCCTGCGGTGGGAGGCGATGAGCTTCAACTCTGGGACAAGAAACGCCGCTTTCGGGATGTCTCGGATGGTCTCTCCAACACGGCTGCGTTCGCGGAACGGCTGGTCTGGCTTCCGAATCATGGCCAACTTTCCACAGACGAAGGTCGCAAGAATCCGCTCCGATATCCGTGGAAGACGTTAAGGGAGTTTCGTCCTGCGGAAAGGCGTGAACTCGCTGCGCACTGCTTATCGGCTGAGGTCAGAGCGGTTGCACCTATGGGGTGGATCAATGGTAACACGCTGTATGTGGGCAATGAGCCGAAATACAACCACCTGGTGCCGCCGAACAACTGGCCGTTTACACAGAATGGCAATTCCGAGGGGGCGTATGGCCCGAGCAGCCAGCATGAGGGCGGAGCCCATGTGCTGTTTCTTGATGGCAGTGTGAGCTTGATCAGCAACTCGATTGACAGGGACGTGTTTTGGGCGCTTGGCACGATCAATGGTGGAGAATCCGTGACGCACTGACGCCGGGACGAGTCGCTGCTGCTGCGGTCCTCGTGGTGCTGGCTGTGGGCGGGGCCAACTCACGCAGATCGACTGGGCCGGGGCGCATTCCCCGCTTTGTAGTTCAGGCGCAGATTCTGTAGCGGTTTGTGCCGGTGATTTTTTGTTGCCAGCGGTTCCAGAATTCTCGCAGGGGTTCTGAGTCGCTGAGGGAATCGGCGCAGAGTTGCAGGATGGCGTCGGTGGTTGGTTTGTTCCAGAACTTTTCCGTCCCTTTGACGCGGCGACTCAGCTGCTTGATCGTTGATTCCATCAGGCTGCTCGTGATGGGCAGGCCGAGTCGCCGGTATTCCGGGTCGTTCATCCGCGATTGGTGATTCGTGTCATAGGTGACCGCGCGCCCGATGCGTTGCCTGGGGTCGTCGGCGGAGGCGTCCGGCGGCGGACCCCCCAAGCGTTCCTGATGGGTCGTCAATTCCGCCAGAACCTCACCAACGCGGCCTTGCCAGATCGCCCTCGCCCAGCGGCGATAGAGGCCCTCTTCGTCGAGCACCGCCGCGGCGCGATACGCGTACGAGAGCGCGTGCATCAGGTCGATAATGGCCGTCATCCGGCGGAAGTCTCTTTTTTGAATCGCCCAGATCGAAGACGCGCCGTCCGCCACGAACGCCTGGCGTTTGGCCGCCGTGATTCCGTGCGCCCAGGCGACCCATTCCAGGTGGCCGGCGACGTCGACTCCCTCGGTGCTGGCGATCACTTCCCGCGAGACGACTTCCGGCGTCCACTCGAAGCCCGCTTGTCCTTGGGGGTCGAGTGGGGATTCGTCTTCGGACGTCGAATCCCCCCGATTTTCCGGGGTTTCCCGCCGATGGGCCAGGCTGGCGATCTCGGCCACCACGTCGCTGGCGAACAGCCCGTCGGGAAACTCGGGACACGGATCGTGTTCGTGAACCTCACTCGTCATCGACAATGCCAAGCCGCCGGTCTCCTGTTTCCAGTGCGTCTTTTTGCCCGGCTCGCCGAAGTGATCGCGACGCTGATGCGTCCCGTTGTCGAGCATCAACACGCCCACCTCCGGAGGTCGGACGCCCGGCTCGGCCGTCGTGCGTTCCCTCAGCGTCTTGTTTTTGAACGCAGCGACCTGCTCGCGACGCTCGGCCACCCGGTCCTCGCCGACGGACGTTGTCATGCGACGCACCTGCTTGGCGGAAAGGGGGGTCTCCGCCAAAACCTTCAGCGACTCGGCCGCCGCGCCAAAACTCGTGTGATGCGTCCCGGCCCAGACCACTTTTTCCATGACCCGCGGCGTGACCGATTCACGAGGGGGCCGCTTCAGTCCGCCCGCCAGAGGGAAGCAACCAAGCCCGCCGACCGATGAGGGAGGAAGCAGGGCGCGGGCGGTAGCTTCACCGGCAGCGGGTGCATCGGCAAACCGGCTCGCGGTATTCAATCTCGCCCCGCATTCCTTGCAAAATGAGCGGCTCGCGTTCCGCTTCGACGGGGGCCTCCTTCCCACACTCGGGACAGGCATGCACCCCGGTCTCGGTCATCTCTTCAGACCGCCGCGTCAGTTCGAACCGGGCCAACTGCCGGGCCACCTCGTCACCAATCTCCGCCGTCAGATCTTCGATCTCCGCAAACGTCCCCCAGGCCGCCAGCCGATCTTTTTCACGAACCGCCAACCCCTCGATCAACTCAAAAACCTCCCGCCGCAGTCGATCATCCATGATCCCGCCTCCGTGCGTTTCCAGGTTTGGTGAAATCTCACCGATCTCACAGACACAGCCATTGTGCATATTTCAAGCCAACCGCAAAGTGGGGAATGCACCCA
>JAJDEI010000316.1 GCA_029259845.1 Planctomycetaceae bacterium
GCCAGTTGGACTGTTGTGACAATCGTCCTTCTGGCCTGAGAGGCCTTCTCTGTCTCTATCAATCGAAGACCCAATCACTTACGACACTTCAAGTGCCATTCGTGCCTGACCCCAGCGTGCAACAATCCGCTCCTGCACCCCACGGGCGGGAAATCTGTGGTTCACACTTTTGCACGTCCGGAAGAGCCGCTATACTTCCGAACTTGCTGAAATCCCAGGAACCCGAGCCATGCCCAATCTCATTGACCTGGCGGAGCAGTCCAGCCTCCGCGAGAACGAACTCAAATTCACCGTCGGCGATACGGTCGATGTGCATACGCGGATTCTGGAAGGCGACAAGCAGCGCATCCAGATTTTCACGGGTGTCGTGATCGCGATGAAGGGATCGGGAGTCCGGGAAACATTTACCGTCCGCCGTATTGTGGCCGGTGAAGGCGTCGAACGCACGTTTCCGCTGCATTCGCCGAAGGTGGCGGACGTGAAAATCAAGCGGCATGGCCGGGTCCGCCGCGCGAAGCTCTACTACCTCCGCGATCGCATCGGCAAGGCGACCCGCTTGCGGGAACGGCGCGCGAAAAAGGGCGAAATCGAGACCCACGGCTGATCGCGGCGGTCTGGTCGCAACCATCTGGTTGCAATCGTGTTGTCGCAAGAAGTGGTCTCGGCTCGCAGCCAAATCATGGCCAAGCGAGGCATCCTCAACAAGATTCTGGGGAACCGTGGCGAACGGGCGGCAGCCAAATACCTCAAGCGTCAGGGCTTCCGTATTCTGGCACGTCAGTCGCGCAGCCGCATCGGTGAGATCGATCTCATCGCGCTGGACGGCGACACAATCGTATTTATCGAGGTCAAGACCCGGTCCTCTCACGTCGCCGGCCACCCCAGCGAAGCGGTCACTCCTGCCAAGCAGAAGCAGTTGACACGGGCCGCGCTCGTGTGGCTGAAGCACCGCCGCCTGCTCGACCAACGAGGACGCTTTGATGTCGTCGCCATCACTTGGAGCGACAGCGGCACACCACTGATCGAGCACTACAAGAACGCCTTCGAGTCGGTTGGCACTTCGCAGATGTTCTCCTGACAGCCGCCACTTCGCTGTTGGCCGGCGTGAACGGGAAGCGAACTCGACGAAACGGCGGGTGGCCCAGCCGTCGCGGCGGGGGCAGTCTCACACGTTTCCAGGCAGACGACTTACGGTCCGGTTGTCGCCCAGGCGGAGCTGTTTTCGTTGGCGGCCCACCAGAGGTGCCAGGTGCGCTGGTCGAAGTGGAAGTTCTGGCCGGTGAGCTTCTTGAGGGCGCCCAGCACTTCGATATTCTGTTCGCGGCGTTTGATGATGGCCGATTTGGTGACGGTGCCGCCGGGGGGCGGGAGCACGACCGCTCCGTAGGGGAGCTGGCCGGTGCGCGCGAGGGCTTCGACGTTGGCGGGGAGTCCGGAGCGGCTGCCGGCGAATCCGATACTGCCGTCGGAACCGATGCCGTAGGTGGGCGTTCGCTCCTCGTAGGTCACGCGATAGCGATGCTCCGTGATGAGGGCGTCGATCAGCGCGGGGACCGCGCGCGAGTCTCCCATCTCACCCAAGGCAATGGCCGCCCGGCCGACGACCAGGCGGAGCCCGTCCCTGAGGGCGGCGATGTAGAGCGCGACGGCCAGTTTGTGTTGAGATGGCCGGAGAGCAGCCTGCGCTTCTGCGCGGATGCCGGGCACGGGGTCGGCCAACGACCGATGCACGAGCGGAGCAACTGGTCGCGGTCCGTCCATTGGGGCCAGCAGGCGAACGAAGAACCGGCGGACCTGTGCGTCTTCATCCTCCGCCATCAGCTTGACGAGCGCGGGGATGGCCGCCGGATCCTGAATCGCTTCGAGCTTCTGGAGGCCTTCTGCCCTGCGGGACTGGTGGCGTCCGTTCGCCCAGACGAGCCAAAGACGGACTTGGTCGGTCCATCGCTGCTCCGTGTCACGCTGGTCCTGCGTTTTTTCGAGGACGTCGAGTTCCTGTTGCGTGACGTACCGGCCTTTGTGCCGGATGTACCCGTCGGCCAGCATGGCCTCGTGCCGGGTCAGCCACTGGTCGCCGTGCAGCGTGTGCCCGAGTCCGCGATGGGCCGCTTCGTGGTTGGGGTCGATTTGAAGAATCTGTTCGAGTTGCCGGCCGCGCTGCCGACGGAGCCGATTTTTCCGGCACCATTCGGCCAGTTTCCAGTGGGCCTCAACGGTGTGGGCAGTCTGCCGGGCGAGGGTTTCGTACTCCTCGACCTGCGCGGACCGGGGAGTCACGAACTCCAGATCGTCTCGGCCGACAGTGACACGCGCACCGGTCAGGGTGGTCATTGTGACAGAGGGCGATTGGTTCAATCTCTGTCTTTTGACAAGCGTGCCTCGGATCTCGCCGCCGTTTTTCAGCCGGATGACGTCAGCGGACGACGGGGGCGGTGAGACGACCGCGATGGCACAGAGGACGGAAAGGGAGACTGCTAATGAGGTTCCGGCTCTCATGGAACGAGCGTCTCCCGCTGCCGAGCGGTGCAGCGAGGTCGAAGGTCCGGTCCGCCCGTCACCCGTTGCCGGGCCACTGGCCAGAATCGCCTGCATGACGGTCCCCTCCGCGAATGGTTGGGCATGGACGTCGGTGGGACGGAGTTGGTTCGGGTGTCCACAGATTGTACTGGCCGGCAACCGCGAGGAAAACGGTCCTGTGCTGCCGGACGTAACGATTGTCGGCGGTTGCCGGTTCGTGTCGCTGAGTGGACGTTTCTGGGTCGGTCCGGGCAAATCGGGTTTTGACGTTGCACGGGCCGCTCCTATAAACTGTGATGAACGGAATCAGATCACACGATTCAACAGAAAAAGCGCCGAAGCGCGGCTCGTTCCCGAGCAGGAGGCTCACCTTGATGTGGGAAGCTGACGCGACCGTCCGCCCCACTGCCGTTTCCTCCGATGCCGCCCAACCCGGCAAGGTGAGCTAGATGACACGAATTCTCCTGCGATTGCTGCTGATCACCGTCTGTGCCGGCCTGGGCGGCACCGCCCACGGCCAACATGGCCGCCACTCGGTCCTTCCCACGCAGCGCGAGCTAGAGCGATTCGGGTTAGAGCGCGGCTGGTGGAGCCAATCCACGCTCGACGCGGCAACCGACCGGCTGGTGTATCTGACCGCCGACGAAGAGAACGTCTACGCCCAGTCCCGCGCCGGCCTCATCACGGCCTTCGATGCGGAAACGGGGGATCGGCTGTGGTCCCGGCTGCTGGGCCAGACGGGCGCTCCCAGCTTTCCGGCGGTGACGAACACGGACCATCTGCTGGTTGCGACCGGGATGAACCTGTTCGCGCTGGACAAATTCAGGGGAAAGCTGCTGTGGCGGCTCAACCTGCCGCATCACCCGACCACGAAGCCCGGCATCAGCGATACCCAAACGTATATCGGCACGCTGGATGGAAGTGCGTACGCGTTCGACCTGACGACGATCCGGCAACTGTACCAGGACCAGCTGCTGCCGGAGTGGTCAGACGTGACCACGGTCTGGCGGGTTCGGACGGGCGGCCCCATTTCGTCACCTCCCGTGTCCACCGGCGTGCAAGTCAACTTTCCCAGTGCGGACGGGTCGCTGTATTCGGTCGAGACGCGCGACGGATCGCTCCGTTTTCAGTTTGAAACGAATGGTCCGATTCAAACTCCGATCGCCCGCAACCGGGATTCGCTGTTCATCGCCGCCGATGACGTGCGGTTCTACTGCATCGACTCGCAGACCGGCAAGCTGCGTTGGACATTCGTAACGGGCACGCCCATTCTGCAGCAGCCGCAGGTGATCGGACCCCAAGTGTTTGTCACACCGGAACAGGGCGGCCTGTATGCACTCGATACGTTCGACGGGCAGGTGCAGTGGCACCAGACCCGGGCCGTCGAGTTTCTGGCGGCGGCCGACGAATCGATGTTCGTTTCGGATGGTTTGGGCAACGTGCTGGTTCTTTCGCGCCACGACGGATCGGTCACGGGTGTGGTTCCCCTGCGTGAGATGTCGGTCCGCGTGAAAAACGACCGGACCGACCGGGTGTATGTGGCGAGTCCGCAGGGCGTGGTCGTCTGCCTTCGCGAGAAGGGGAGCGACTTCCCCAACTATCATAAGTTCCCTGAGCGTCGGCCGCTGCTCCCGGAATTCACGGAAGAAGAGCCGCCGGCACCGACCGAAACGGAACCACCCGCCCCGACAGACGCTCCGTAGCGTTTCGTCGACAGCGTTGCGTCGAAGATGCCGTCACGCGTAACTGTTGGCCGCTTTCTTGAGAGAGAAAACCGGCTCAACGGGATCGGAACCTACTAGGAAACGGTGGCCGATCATCTCACGTGGCACCCCGCTCCCGCGGCAGACCATGCTGGGGAAGCAGGCCGTTGTTGACAGGCCTGCGGCGGCGGTTACAATTTCATGAGAGGACTCCGCTCATATCGCCTGCTCCTCGGCGGGCCCGCAGAGTGGACAGTCGCGCCGTCATTTGCCGGATTCGTCGCAGAACCGGCAGAGCTTTTACGGTCGAGTTCTTTCCGCCCGTTTTCCTCGCCGGCTGTTGAGACTTTTTTCGTCTCTTCCGGGTACTCTCCGATAATCGGAATCGATTATCGGATCAAGCTGCGGGGACCACGAAGCGACTGGATCACGACGCACGGTATCATCACAACGCGAGCGACTTTCCGACGCATTGTTTCACGACTCGTCCATTCCGTGAGGCATGAAACTCGCGAGGTCTCAGCACCCGTGATGCATCACGACCCGCGAGATTGAGCGAGGGAGAAGGAATGACTTGGGAAACGTTAGAATTCATGCGACCGTCGCTGCTCGGCTTCATCCCGGGAATGCCCGGTCCGCTGGAACTTGTGGTCATTGCGTTCATTATTCTGCTGCTGTTCGGCAAGCGGCTGCCGGATCTGATGGGGTCGCTGGGCCGCAGTATTGTGGAATTCAAGAAAGGGACCCGGGAGGTCGAAGGGCCGGACGCGCACGAATCTGATCCGACCGGGAATTCCGGAGCGTGATGTCTGCCGCCGGGGCCGACATCTCTGGCAATTTGTTTTTGGAAGGAAAGAACCATGGGATTCATGCCCGGACCGATGGAACTGCTGATCATCGGCGCGATCGCGTTGCTGCTGTTCGGCAAGCGGCTGCCCGAGGTGGCCCGAAGTGTCGGGTCATCCGTGAAAGAGTTTCAGCGGGGCCTTAGGTCGGTCCAGAACGACATCGACGGCGCTGTCTGATCTGTGCGTCAAAATCGAGCCCCGGCCACCCCTGTAGATGCGCTTCTTAAAGGGCTTTCTAACGGCCAACCGGAGCAGACAGGCCGAGAATTTGCCGCGTTCGACCAGGAGCGTCTTGACCTGCGGGCCGAGGCGCGCGACGATGACTGTCATCGGGATCACGGACTTTTGAACAACAGCCGCGTGCTTCGGGGCACCGGCATAACAACGGGGACACGTCCGGCTGGGCCGCAATCACAGTGTTGTGACGGCGGAATGCGGACACGTCAAAGTGGGAAATAAGCCATGGGATTCTCACCTGGACCGATGGAGCTGATTATCATCGGGATGATCGCGCTGCTCCTCTTTGGAAAACGGTTGCCCGAGGTGGCACGGAGTCTCGGCAAAGGAATTGTCGAGTTCAAGAAGGGCGTTCGTGGCATCGAGGACGAAGTCAGCTCGGCCACATACGACCAACCGTCTGCCTATCGCCCTCAGCCATCCAGCGACACCCAAGAGGTCTCGGCCCCCAAATTCGAGCCGCCCACGTCGGAACCGGTTCCCGCCTCAGGCGGCGACAGCGAAGAACGAGCCGAGCAAACTTAGCGCGTTGCCAGGCGTTGATTTGGGAGTTGGAGTTCAAGCGTTAGTGCGGCGCCTCGCTAAGTCTAGCGCCTTCTGGGTTAGTGAGGTAAACTGGGTCCTTCTTGTTTCAAGGAGGACTGAGGATGCAACCGTATTCGAAGGAATTTCGTCGGGACGTTTTGGCGGCGTGTGATGCGGGGGGGGGGGGACGCAGCAAGTCGCGCTGCAATTTGGCGTCTCCGAATCGTGGGTCAGGCGGATCAAGCAGCCGCGTCGAGAGACCGGTCAGATCGCGCCCAAGACGACACGCAGTCGACGGCCCCGTTGGCACGCCTGGG
>JAJDEI010000317.1 GCA_029259845.1 Planctomycetaceae bacterium
CTGACTGCGAGCGGTCAAAACTCGTCAGCTCGGCGTCGCCACATCTCGACGTATCGAGGGATATGTCTGCGATTCGGCTCCTTGATCGGACGAGTTTTGCCGCGCTCTCGCCGACGAAGCAGTTTTTCAACAGACTGCTAATCCTGCCTGCAGCGATCCTGCGACCGCCCCCCCGTCGAGCTTCGAAATCCGTCCGCGGACGTGCCGAATTTTGCGCAACGCTGGAAAATTCCCGAAAAACGCGTCACAGTGGAGCGGAAAACCCGTCTCTGTATTTAGCGTGGAAAGGCAAACTCAATGGAGAGTCTGTCGGCGCTTGTCAGCCGGACGCAATCCGGTGACGAACAGGCGGAGAACGAACTTTACGAGCAGCTGCGGCCTTTCGTCTGCACGGTCGCGCAATCCTGCGATTTTGTCCCCATGAACAGCGGCGGTGACGCGGATGCCTCCGACCTGACACAGGCAACGTTGCTCCGTGTCGCAAAGTCGATCCCCGAATATCGCGGGTCGCGTGACCCCCAGTTTAAGGCTTGGATCAGGCAAATTCTTCGTCATCAGGCGATCGATTTCCTTCGGCAAAACACTCCGGCCTTGTCGCTGGATCAATCCGGCCTGGGCGTTTGGTTGCGCCAGGGCCTTGTCGATGACAACTCCACGCCGAGCGGAAAGTTCATCCGTCGTGAACAGGCGCTTCGGCTCCTGCAAGCGTTGGAACAGTTGCCGGACGACCAACAGCGAGCGGTGCGCTGGCGCTACCTCGACGGGCTCTCCATGCAGGAAGTGGCCCGACGTCTGGGACATCGGACGGAAGGTGCGGCGGCGCAGCTGGTTCGCCGCGGTGTGGTGCGATTGGGGCGATTACTGACAGGTTAAGAATAGAACGCTGCATCAATGAACGCCCCTGTTCCGAATAACTGGGAGCCATCGCCACGCTGCAATCAGGCGCTTGATGAGTATGACCGCCGGATCGATGCGGGACTTCCCGTGGACCACCAGCAATTCCTGAAGCAATTCGCCGACGTTGCGGACGAATTGAGCACTTACTTGGAGATCGCCGACCAGTTGCGGGAAGTGTCTGAACTGTCTGAGTCGGCCGCATTCCAGCGAGTGCCGTTGCCCGCCTCAACGAGGATGGAATCGTTCGGCGACTACGAGGTCTTGGAACAGATCGGCCAGGGCGCCATGGGCGTGGTCTTCAAGGCCCGACAGAGCAGCCTGAATAGGTTGGTCGCCCTGAAGTTTCCAGCCGGCGGAGCGCGGGCCGGCGCGGAGGCGGTCGAACGTTGCCGCCAGGAAGCCCAGGCGCTGGCGCATCTCCGCCACCCCCATATCGTCTCGATCTACGAAGTCGGCGTTCACGAGGGACAAACCTACCTCTCGATGGAATATGTTGAAGGAGTCAATCTGGCCGAACTGTTGCGAGACAATCCTCCGTCCGTCCGGCAAGCGGTCGCGTATGTGAAGGCGATCGCTTCGGCCATCGACCATGCCCACCGCCACCGGATCGTGCACCGTGATCTCAAGCCGGAGAACATCCTGCTGGATGACTCAGGCACGGTGCGGATCGCCGACTTCGGACTGGGTAAGCTGTTGACCAGCGACAACGGCCTGACGCAGACCGGGCAGATCCTGGGAACATTGCGGTACATGGCGCCCGAACAGGCGGACGGCAAAGGCGATCAGTCCCCGAAGGCAGGAGACGTCTACTCGATCGGGGCGATCCTGTACGAACTTCTCAGCGGGCGCGCAGCATTCTGGTCGAACTCGACAATGGGCCTCATTCGACAGATTCATGATCAGGAACCATTGTCGCTCCGCCAACTGGATGACCGGATTCCCCAAGACTTGGAGACAATCTGCCTGAAGTGCCTCAGCAAGTCACCGGACCAGCGCTACGCGACCGCCGGTGATTTGGCAGACGATTTAGAGCGTTTCTTGCAGGACAAACCGGTTTTGGCCCGGCCGATCAGTCAGTGGGAAAAACTGTGTCGCTGGTGCCGGCAGCGTCCGCTGGTGGCCAGCATGAGCGTGATCACCCTGACGACCATCGCCGCGGCAACGGCGGGTTCGACGTTCTTTGGGTTTGCAGCTGTCCGCGGCCACCAGGAGGCGATCGAAGCCAGAAGGGTCGCTGAGCAGAGTGCCCAAGCGGCTGTGCGTCAGGAGCAACTCGCAGTATCGGAGATGGCTCGTTCCGAATGGCTGTTATACGCCAGTCAGATTTCCCGGGCGCGGCGGGACTGGGAGGACGGGGACGTAAACGCGGCCTGGGAATCCCTGGCTGCCTGCAAGCAGGAGTTGCGAGGTTGGGAATACGATTTCTTGTTCACGCGTTTTACGGAAAACCAACGAACGCTGCGGGGCCATGCCCGACGCGTGATGAGCGTGGCCTTCAGTCCAGACGGCCAGCGTCTTGTCAGTGGAAGCTGGGATAAGACGGTCAAAACTTGGGACGTTGAATCAGGTCGAGTGTTGATGACTCTCAACGGTCACGCAGCGCACGTCGATTCCGTCGACATCAGTCCCGATGGGCAGCTGATCGCAAGCGCCAGTCGCGACAGCACTGTCAAAGTCTGGGACGCAAGAACGGGCCGCGAGCTGCTCACGTTCCGCAAGCATACGGGTGAGATCCCTGCCGTGGTGTTTAGCACGGATGGGACACGAGTTGTCAGCGGCGGTGAGGACAGGACCGTGAGAGTTTGGAATGCCAGAACGGGAGAGGAATACCACACGCTCGGCGGACACACCGACTTCATCACTTGCGTGGCGGTCCATCCGAACGGCAAGTGGATCGCGAGCGGCGGGCGAGATGAGACGATCCGATTATGGGACGCGGACACCGGCCAGGAGCTTGCCACGCTCCGTGGGCAGGCGGGCGACGTCGAATGCGTCGCGTTCAGTCCGGATGGGCGGTCTCTGGCCAGTGGAAACCGCGGCGGACCGATCCTCCTCTGGAAGCTATCGGGGACAGCAGCCGCTGAGCCCCACATGGCACTCACGGGACATCGTGATGGCGTCAACGCCCTGGTTTTTTCTGCTGACGGAACGCGTCTCGCAAGCGGCAGCTACGACGGCACGATCAAAGTGTGGGACGCGCCATTCAACCTGGACTCCTTCAGCCTGAAAGGACACAAAGATGCCGTCTTCTGCGTCGTGTTCAGTCCTGACGGCACGCGGATCGCCAGCGGCGGTGAGGACCACACCTTGAAGATCTGGGATGTCCGCAGGGATCAACGAGCATCGACTCTGCGGGGTCACACAGACCAAGTGAAATGTCTGGATGCCAGCCACGACGGGCGCTGGATCGCCAGCGGAAGTTGTGACGACACGGTCAAACTGTGGGATGCGCTGACCGGAAATGAGATGACAACATTTGCGGGCCACACCGCAGACGTCACCGGCGTGGCGTTCAGTCCGGATCAACAGTGGATCGCCTCCGCCAGCGCTGATCAGACTGTTAAGGTTTGGGACGTGAAAACCGGCGGAGAACGATTGACCCTCATTGGCCATGCTGGTGCCGTAGCTTGTGTCACCGTGAGCAGTGATGGAGAACGGATCTTCAGCGGCGGCGAGGATGCGACGGTCAGAGCCTGGGACGCAGAAACGGGAAAGGAGTTGTACACATTGACCGGGCACGACCATGCGGTCACTTGTATCGCGGTCAGCCCCGACGGCGCGCGACTTCTGAGCGGGAGCGACGGTCGTTTAATCAAAGTCTGGGACGCCACATCCGGGCGAGACATCCTCACGCTCTCGGGTCACAGTGACCGCGTTACGAGCGTGGCTTTCAGCCCCAGCGGAAAATTGATCGTCAGCGGTAGCGACGATCACACGCTCAAAGTTTGGGACGCGGCCACCGGCACCGAGATCCGCACGCTCCACGGGCACACGGCTCCGGTCAACAGCGTTGCTTTCAGTCCCGATGGCACGCGGATCGGGAGCGGCGGTCGTGATGAGACATTCAAGCTCTGGGATTCGTCGTCCGGACAGCAGACGCTCACTGTCAGGGGACACGTCCAAGCCGTCACATGCGTCCGTTTCAGCCCCAACGGCCAACAAATCATCAGCGGCAGCGACGACGAACGGGTCAGAGTGTGGGATGCAAACCAGCGATCCACGGGCAATTCGGTCGAATGACATCCAACAGCGGCAGGCGGCGTCCAGGAAACTCGATCACCCGACGTGCCAATTGACGTCTAGCAAGGCCTTCAACCGCGACGATCACCCGGTTTTCCTCCCAACCGACAGATGCCACGCGTCAGCCGCATCAAAGACAGATTGATCGCTCGACGGACAAAAACCACATCTCGTCCGCTCTGATCGCTGGGTCTGTTCTTACTCCTTCTCCGAGTGATCGGACAAACGAATGAAGATCGGTGTGCAAAGCGGCCCCACTTCGGGGGATCAGTCGGCGAGTTAAATGGACCCACCGGATCCGGCTTGAGCGGTGAGCTAGAAACTCATCGGCGAAAACAACGCGCGAGATTCCCTGGAGATCGGCCGCGAATGACGCACGAAGACCTTGATCAGATCGCCGCAGCCCAAAGCAGCCTTTGCCGCTGCGAGAAACGTACTTCTGGACCACGTCTTCACTGACGTGCGCACAGATCGGCGCGACCCCGCTTCAGTTCCCGGAGAAACTGACTGGTCCCCTCAACCAGAATTTCCGGCCGTGTTAAACCTCGAATCGCCGAATGGATGGCGGTCGAGTCGAGCCGCGTTTTGTCCGTGTTCGCGCCCACCGCCCGGATCAAACGATCGGTCAGAGTACAGAGCAACGCCTGCTCCAGCCTCCGCTCGGGAATCTTCCGTCAATAATTCCGCAGCGTCCGTTCGCACAGGTCGGCATCCGGTTCCTGCCGAATGCCCAGGGCGTCGTGCCAGACGATGTTCAGTGCGAGGGCTTCGACGATCTGCTGATCCGTCAGATCGTGAAGTTCCTACAGGATCAAAGCGTCCAACGCAATATGCAGATCTTTGGTCGGCCGACCGAAGCCATCGTGGAAATGGAAAGCCATTTCCTGCACCGGCAGATGCCGGCGAAACACGCCCGCCCAACTCCGCTCCAGCAGCCGACGGCATCGACCGTTCTCAGGGAGGGTGTCAGTGACACCCGCGAGGGGCGTTCTTCTGGTCTCTTCGGCGTTCTCCGCCAGTAACCAAGAAGTGCAATCTATCCTGAAAAACAAGGGGTTTATGCGTGCTTTTTAATAATTCGCACAACGGCTCAGTTATCCAACCAAAACCTGTTGTGCTACGATTACACCACCGGGTAGGGCGTGGCCAAGGGGAAGTCTAGCCGTTCTGGGGCGCAGGACAAGCCCATTCGCCCGCTGGGATCGGTGAGGAATCGTCGTCAGGATGACGGGGTTCGGCGGCGGCGGTGGCAGTTTTTGTGATCAGCCTGAGAAGGAGCAACTCATGGAGAACGACGCGTCCCGACAAAACCGGTATCGGATTTCAGGGGAGGAGACCATTGCGAGTCCGGCCCTGGTCGTCTTTCGGGAGTTGGTCGAGCACAACATGGCGACGATGGCCGACATCGCCGGCGGAGTGGACAGGTTGCGGCCTCACTGCAAGACGAACAAGATGGAAGCCATCGCACGCATGCTTCTGGAACGGGGGGTCACAAAGCATAAGTGTGCGACGATTGCCGAAGCCGAGATGCTCGCCGATGCGGGGGCGGCGGATATCTTTCTGGGATACAATCTCGTCGGACCAAACATTGCGCGGGCAGCGGTGTTTGCCGGACGGTTTCCGGACGTGTCGTTCTCCGTTACGGCAGACGATGGGCGGTCGATTGCGCGGCTCGGCGAGGCAATGGCGGCGGGGAATCGGTCGGTCGGCGTGCTGTTAGACATCGACCCCGGCCGGGAGCGGACCGGAGTCCGTGTGGGGCGTGAAGCCCGCGAATTGTATGCCCTCATCGACCGGACCGCCGGACTGCGCGCGGAGGGCCTGCATCTGTACGATGGCCATCAGCGGCAGCGGGATCTCCGTGAGCGGACCGCAGCCGTGGACGCCGAGTGGCAGAAAGTGGCGGCGTTTCGCGACGAGCTGCTCGAAGCGGGGCATCCCGTCCGCCGGATTGTTTGCGGCGGCACGCCGACGTTTCCCGTCTATGCAAAAATGGAGGACCCGTCCATCGAACTCAGTCCGGGGACATGTGTCTTTCACGATGCGGGATACGGAGCGGCGTTCCCCGACCTGGACGTCTTCATCCCGGCGGCGGTCGTCCTCACGCGGGTGATCAGCCGTCCGACGCCGAACCGCGTGACCTTCGATGTCGGCACAAAAGCGGTCGCCAGCGATCCGCCGATGGGGCAGCGAGGTGTCTTCCCGGAAATCCCGGACGCCGTGCAGGTCATCCATAACGAGGAACATCTCGTCGTGGAAACGACCGATGCCGACCGCTGGTCCCCCGGCGATGCAACCATCCTCATCCCGCAACACGTTTGCCCGACGTCGGCACTGTATCCCGAGGCGGTCGTCGTCTCGCAGGGCGAAATCGTCGACCACTGGCCGGTGACGGCCCGCAACCGGCGGATTACGATTTGAGGCACATTCGTTTCACCGCACATTCGTTTAGCCGCACATTTCACATGTGCGGCGAAGCGAATTGATCGTAGCGCGCGTGCGGTTCAGCGAGGGGTTACGTCCCGTTGATCTCTCCGCCAACGTCCGCGAACGCCGCCGGCGCGTCTTCCAGCGACTCGTGTCCGCCTTGCACGAGCCGGCGGGTGAGCAGCACCTCACCGACGAGCATGGCGAGGACTCCCAGCATCAGCAGTCGCCACAAATCGGTCGGCGACTCCTCGTCGGCCATCGCGGCGACGATCTCTTCGAGTGAGGAGACGAATCGAATTCGGTCGTTCTCGGCAAGGCGGTTCCGGTCGGCCGGCGAGAGGGGGGTGAGGTCGGATTCGTTCCGATCTGAGTGCACGACGAAGTACTCTGCCGCCGCGATTTCTCCTGAGGACGGCTGACATCGGTAGACCCCCGCGAGGTCCGTCTCTCGGAGTCCGACCCGCGCCCCGGGACCGCTGCCGAACGGCTCAGCCGGCAGGGTGCGTCCGTCCGGGGTAAGGAACTCAAACGCCGCGGCGTCCGCGTTTTCATCGCCATCCTCGGCAGCGTCCAGCACGAGTGGCATGCCCGCTTCGACATTGCGACCGGACGTCCGGGAGGCGAGGTGAAAGGCGAGTTCGTGGACGAACGGGACGAAATCGTTTTTCGACGGCAGCGTGCTCCAGTCGGCATCAAGCGGAACGGCGAGTTGCAGCACCGTTCCTTTGCCGTACGTCTGAGAGATGAGGAACGGATCGCCGGTGTCGAGCCGCGCGTCGATGCGCGGCTCGCCGAGATCGGCAGTCGGCGGCGCTGGGATTTTGGTGCTCGGCGTATCAATTTTGCCAGCGCCGGCCTGCTGCGCGCGACCGAACCGCTGCGCTTCGCTACGGTCCGGCTCATCCGGAGCGTTTTCGCCGCCGAACGGCGCACGCCCCATGACGGCTCGTGGCTTCATCCGCCACCAATGCGCGAAGCGGGCTTCGGTGAGATCGACGCCGTTCTCGGTGCGGAACCGTGCGAGCCAGGAGACCTCCAAACTGTCGCTGGAGATGTTGACATCGCCCAGGTCGTAGTCCCGTTCGTTCTTGACGGCATCGAACCGCGCCGGCAGCAAGCTTGCGGCATCGGCATCCAGAGAGCGGTTGTACCACTCGGCGTCGATTCCATCTCCTGCGGCGACGACCAGTCCGCCGCCGTCCGCGATGAACCGCTCCAGCAGTTCGATTTGTGCGTCTGTCAGACGGGGAACATCGGCGAGAAACACGACCCGCTGGCCGGCGAGAGCCTCCGCTGACAACTTGCCGGCTTCGAGAACGCGTGCCACGACCCAGGGGGCCTCACTGCGGGCAGGTGTGAGAGCCGCGCTGATAAAAAACGTCTCGCTCTTCGTCGGGTCCGGTTGGCGATTTCCGTCCACCAGCAGCACGGGAATGCCGCTCTCCACGACAATCGCAGCGTCGGAGCGATTGTCTCCCGGCAGGTCGTCCGGCTCCAGCAGGACGCTCACCACGTATGAGCCGGTCTGGTCAAAGCGGTGCTCGAAGGTGACATTCGATGCGCCGCCCGCAGGGAGATGGACCGTCACGGTTTTGGAACGCAAGCGTTGTCCATTGACGGCGAATGAGACATCCCGCTGCGCGGCCGTTCCGCCCCACTGCCGAATGGTTGTCTGAATCCGCAACGGGAATCCGGGCACGGTCAGTTCTCGCGAGAGACGCAGACGGTCCACCGAAAAGTTGGCGGGAGTTTCCCTGTGATGCCCGGCGACATCAACCGCCCACACGCGCGGTGGTACGGAACTCTGCCGAATCGTCTCGTCGAACTGTCTCCACGCGGCTCCGTTCTGTGGCGACCAACACAGAGCCTGATCGTCGGTTAGCAGGATGATGTCCCGGTCGAGATGCTCGCCCTGGGCCAGCACCTGGGCGGCTTTGACCCCGGCGAGCGGCAACAACGACGTCCCGGACGGAGTGGCGAGCGAATCGAGCTGCTCCCGAATGGCGCCGAAGTCCGTTGTCGGCCCGTCACCCGAAACGCGGACCCGGTCGCGGGCATCGAGCAGCGTCACCGTGTCGCTGCTTTGAAGCGTTTCGAGTAGCTCGTAAGTCCGCTGAATGGCGGCCGCCTGGGGAGTGATCGCGTCACCCTCCCAGCCCATGCTGTAGGAGCCGTCGATCACGGCCGCAACGTCGCGGGGCGTTGATCGCGTGAATGTCGAGAACAGGCCCCCCTTCGCCCAGGGCCGCGCCAAGGCAAGGGCCAACAGGCAAATCAGGCCAATCCTCAGCAGCAGCAGCAGTGCTTCTTCCAGTCGAATGCGGCGGCGGGTGCGGCGGCCCAGTTCGAGAAATTGCATCGCCCCCCAGGGAACGACGTCGTACTTCCGCCGGCTGAGAAGATGCACGAGCACTGGCAGCGCCGCACCGGCGAGCCCCAGGAGCATCAACGTGTTCAGAAAACCAATGGACATGACGCCATCGAGTCTAGCATTCCCGGGCGACAGGAGCACTCGCCCGGCACGCAGCCCAGCAATTGAGAGAACGTCCCCAGCCTTGGTGGGCACGGGGTTCGGGCTTGTCGGTTCGGGGTCTCCGGTCCAATGGTCCCTGAAGGAATTGCCTTCGTCGGAACCGGCCAGCGGTTGCTCGCTCCTGGCCAGCGACTGAGAGGCTATCCGGAAACGAATGGCGTGTTTTTCCGGGAGAGTGGCGGGGGCACGGCAAGGTTGTCCGACCGTCGTGCCGCGTCGATCACGGGGGCGATGAGGCCGTCGGGGAGATCGTTCGTCGCCCCCGGTTCGGATCGGGAATCATGGTCCCGCACCCCAACGAGCCCCCGCCACCCGTCGCTCTCCTGCGGGGGTCCGATTCCCGCGATCTCGTTGAGAAGTCGGGACCCGATCTGTTCCAATTGCGGCACGGCGGGAGCCTCGCCCTCCCCTCCGGCGCGGCGATTCAGGAGTCGAGTTGCCGGATAGCCTCTGACAGCAGTCGAATAGAGCGTCTCGGACACGAATCCGTTCGATCATCTTACGCCACCCCATCGGGTTATCAGCGACCACTCGGAACGAGCAGGCAGTCTCATCGACTTTTCGTCCGCTGCCCAAGGTGACTTTGCGAATCGAGTGCGGAAAGCCTTTCGGTCTTCGGGAAGTCGCCCGTTGAAATTTACGGGACGTACGGGAGTGGAACGACCGGACGCTGAGTGTGAGTCATCTTGTCGCTTCGCGACCCAACCGTGCCGGCCGGGCCACCCGCCCCCAGGTCTGAACGTCGTCAATCGCGCTGCACCCGCACGTCTTCGTGCCTTGGTGGTCACCTTCCACCACGAGGCACAACGGCACGAAGGGTCGCGCTGAGCGAATTCCTCAGCCCGGGATCATGGTCTGGCGGTCACAGTTCGTTGGCGATCATTTGCTCGAGCGTTTGGCGGCGGCGGATCAGTTGGAGGCCGCCATCGGGGCGGATGATGGCTTCGGGGGCTTCCGGGAAGGAGTTGTAGTTCTTGGCCGGCATGGCGGCGCAGTAGGCGCCGCAGCCGCCGATGGCGAGCAGGTCGCCGGTGGCCGCTTCGCCCAACCGGCGGGGGGCCAGTCCCTCCGGGTCACCCGGTTGGGGGGTGAGGATGTCGCCCGACTCGCAACAGTGGCCGACGACGATGTAATCTCGTTCGGACTTCGCGGACTCGTCCACGGAGTACACCTCGATCGGATGCTGGGCCCCGTACAGCGACGGACGCAGCAGTTCGGTCATCCCGCTGTCGAGCTTGAGGAACTCATAGCCGTCGGCACCGGTGGTGGCGATGTCCTGGATGGTCGCCAGCAGGGCCCCCGCGTTGGCGACTGCATAAGTGCCCGGCTCGACTTCGAGGTGAATCTCCCGTCCGGTTTCGGCGGCGAACGCCTCGAACTCGCGCTTCATCGGCTCGCCGATGGCTTGCAGGTCGGTCGTGGTTTCTCGCGGCATGCGTCCGACTTTGTAGCCGCCGCCCAGGTTCAGCGTGTGCACGGAGGGAAACCGCCGCACGAGATCCAGATTGAGCGAAACAACCCGCAGCCAGACGTCCGGGTCGCCGCCGCTGCCGATGTGCGAGTGAATGCGGACGAGGCGCAAACCCTGTTCGTCGACCGCCGCCCGGACGGCGTCCGCCTGTTCGTGCCAGATGCCAAAGCTCGACGCTGGTCCCCCGACGTTGGTCCGCTGTGTCCCGCCGGAGCCGAGCCCCGGATTGAACCGCACTCCGATTTCCGTCCCCGGAAACAGCCGCCCATATCGCCGGATTTGGTGCAACGAGCACGCATTCACACTCATCCCCTGATCGACCAGCTCGCGGAGCATGCCATCGTCCGGGAACTGCTGCGTGCTCAGCGATATCTGCTCCGCCGGCACGCCCGCGAGGATCGCCCGTTGGGCCTCGTAGCCCGAACTGGCATCAATCGACAGGCCGAGCGAATGAAACAGCCGCAGGATGTGCCCGTTCGGACACGCCTTCATCGCAAAGCGGGCCGTCATCCCAATGGCGTTCGGGAAGGCCAGAATCTTCGCCGCGTTCTCACGCAGCGTCGCCTCATCATACAGGTAACACGGCGTGCCGAACTGCTCACGAGCCTGAACGGCGCGTTCGCGATTGAGGAAAGGGATCTGTTGCATCGAGGTTGTTCAATCGAGGTTGTTCAGTCGGAGTTGTTCAGTCGGAGTTGTTCAGTCAGGTCGTGAGACCAGTCGGGGGGTGAAACGAAGACAGGACCGGCGTGCGGACGGTGGGGTTCGCGAACGCTGCCCCCACCCTGCGCGGCTGATCCGCTCCAATCCGCTCTGATCCGCGGCCCCTTCCCTGTCAATAACCGATCGACGTGTCCGAAGCCGCCGACTTTCCTATCGTAATCGAACCGCACCAGAAATCGATCCTCCCGGCGACGAAACCAGCATGTTCGCGGGTTCTTCGACCGGCTAGAATCTTCCTATGGCAGGCAATACATTCGGACAAGCGTTTCGGATCACCACCGCCGGGGAAAGCCACGGGCCGGGCAATGTCGTCATCATCGACGGCGTGCCGCCCGGCATTCCGCTCTCGGTCGACGACCTGACCGTCGACCTCGATCGCCGACGGCCGGGGCAAAGCAAAATCGTCACCCAGCGCAGCGAAGCGGACACCCCAGAGATTCTCTCCGGCGTGTTTGAGGGACACACCACCGGCACGAGCCTCGCCATCCTCGTCCGCAATCAGGACCAGCGCAGCGGCGACTACAGCGACATCAAGGACAAATACCGCCCCGGCCATGCCGATTTCACCTTCGATGCCAAGTACGGCTCCCGCGATTACCGGGGCGGCGGACGCAGCAGTGCCCGGGAGACGGTCGCGCGCGTGGCGGCCGGGGCCGTCGCCAAGAAGCTGATCGCCGAAGCCTTCGGCGGCCGCGTCGTCGGCTATGTCCAGCAGGTGGGTCACGTCGTCGCGCAGGTTGACGACCCCGCCGCTCTAACACTCGACGACGTCGAAAAGCGTCCGGACGGCACCCCCAACATCGTCCGCTGTCCCGACATCGCCGCTGCGGACCGGATGGTCGAACTCATCGAAGAGTGCCGCAAAGCGGGCGACTCGATCGGCGGCGCAGCAGAGATCGTCGCGACCGGAGCCCCCCCCGGGCTGGGCGAGCCGGTGTTCGACAAGCTCAAAGCCGACCTCGCCAAGGCTCTGTTCAGCCTGCCGGCCGTGCTGGGGGTCGAATACGGCATCGGCTTCGGCTGCGTCACCATGCGCGGCAGCCAGCACAACGACCTGTTCACCGCCGCACCGCAAACACGCGGTGTCTCCAATGCAGAAACGGACGCCGATTGTGGTTCCGGCGACGCTTCGTCATCAAAGTCCCCGGACCAGGCGAGACACCGGGTGTTGTCGCCGCAGATCGTCACCCGCTCCAACCGTCACGGCGGCATGCTGGGCGGCATCTCGACCGGCATGCCGATCGTGCTCCGCGCGGCCGTCAAACCAACCAGCAGCCTGCCAACCGAGCAGGCGACGGTTACCAAACACGGCGAGCCGACTACGATCAGCACCAAAGGCCGCCACGACCCCTGCCTGCTCCCCCGCTTCATCCCCATGGCCGAAGCCATGGTCGCCCTCACCCTCGCCGACCACTGGCTACGCTGGCGGGGCCAGTGCGCCGCGACATAGGGTCAGTTCGATTCGTTCAGAGGGACGTCGAAACGGTGCGGGCAGGAATCAAAATCGAATCGGATCGGCCCGGCAATGGACGCGCGGCAACACGAGGCGACACGGTGAGGATTGCTTATGAACTGTCCCTCAACCGTGGTGACGTCGTCCAAAGCATCGACTCATGCTCATTCGTGCTCGGCAAGCGCGACGTGATTGCTGCTCTCGAATACGGCGTGGAAGGCATGCGGGTCGGCGGTCGCAGACGGTTTCGCGCAGGACCGCATCTGGGCTACCGCGACGATGGTGTCGATAATGTCATCCCACCGATCGCCGTTCTGGTTTTCGACGTCAGGCTGCTCTCAGTTTCACGCGACTCCCGGAAGTAGCGGCGGCGCTGCCGCACAGCCAGGTAGTGTACGTGGTCGTTGATCGACGGTGCGTTTGGATCGTGCAAGCTTTATTGAATCGTGTTCACCGTTCCACACGACTTGAACGCATCACGTTCACCCGCGCCCATGCACGCGACACCTTTCTTCGGATGAATCGATCAATTAAGCCTCGAAACGTTATCCGGCCCCACGTAACCGTTCACACCCCGGATAGCAGGGTGGGGGGTGGTTGGCTGGCGAAGTGGGCTTTGACGGCGTCGGTGACGAAGGTGAAGACGTTACGGTTCTGCTGGCGACAGGTTTCGATCACGCTCAGCAGCGTCTCCACGA
>JAJDEI010000318.1 GCA_029259845.1 Planctomycetaceae bacterium
TCGTGGAGACGCTGCTGAGCGTGATCGAAACCTGTCGCCAGCAGAACCGTAACGTCTTCACCTTCGTCACCGACGCCGTCAAAGCCCACTTCGCCAGCCAACCACCCCCCACCCTGCTATCCGGGGTGTGAACGGTTACGGGTAGCCGCCAACGCTCCCTCGCCGGCTTCAAATACGGCCTCGACATCCCTCGGTCGGATGAATGGTTCCGACAATATGACGACTTTGTCCAAGTTCCCGTAGGAAACAAGAACTTTCCCATTGGAGGCAAGGTGTATCGGAACTACTCGCCAGAGGTCGGGTGGTTCGGGACCGGGGCAGAGCCACTGCGTCGTCTCATGGTTGACATTGAGGACCTCATGGAGTTGATGAGCGGCAAGTACGGGCGCGGACCATCCCATCCCACCGACGCCGCAGGCTGGGACAGGTATTTCCTCAGGCACGACGACCCTGCGCATCCGAACGCCGTTCCGAGCGACGAGGAAATGGAGAACCGTCTGGCCGGTGCCGGTCCGCTGGTCACCGCCATGCTCACCAGAGTGGCCCTCGAACTCGGCTTGGAATTGGGCGGTGCGCAGATCATCGGCTATGCTGTCGGGAAGGGGAGCAAACTGATCCTCAAGCTCGACGGTGGGCGAGTGCTAGCCGTTCCGGGAGCCAGGAAACTCCTGGACAGGCTGTCGGGCTTGAATGCGAAGATCCTGCGTAGGAACCTGGGCCTTGAACGCGGAAACCCGCTCAAGGCCCATCACATTGTCCCGAGTACGCATCGAAGTGCACAGGCTGCTCGTGACCTGCTTGACAGATTCGGGATCGGTATCAACGATGCCGTCAATGGTGCGCCTGTGCCAAAAGCGATTCACGATCGCCAGCACACCGGCGATGCTATCAGAGCAGTGACAGATCGATTGGAAGAGGCGATCGACGGGATTGCCGACAAGGCCGTCGCCAAGGCCCGGCTTCTGGAAGAACTGCAAAACCTCAAGATCGACATTTTGAACGGCGATTTCCCGTAGTCCAGAAGGATGTACCGAGGAGAAAATGATGCATTTCTACAAATATCATCCGGACGCAAATGATTTTGCCGGGCTTGGCTTTGAGGAGCCGGAGAGAGAACGTGTCATCGCA
This sequence comes from Planctomycetaceae bacterium, assembly GCA_029259845.1. Classification (GTDB taxonomy): domain Bacteria; phylum Planctomycetota; class Planctomycetia; order Planctomycetales; family Planctomycetaceae; genus JAHBXU01. The sequence goes on from JAJDEI010000318.1 coordinate 1,129, forward strand.
ATGCGTAGTAAGGATTTTCCATTGGCCTCCGAATGGGAACCACCAGCGGCTCATGTTTTCGACGAGGATGATTATGGCGTGGAAGACTCCGGCCTTGAGGGAGATTTTCCGACTCTCATGGACTTCGGGAGAATCCCCGTTGTCAGCCAGCGGGCGTGGGACGTGCTGAAACCTCTGATTGGCGGCGTGTGTGAACTGTTGCCAATCGTCTATCCGGGCGGCAAACCGTTCTTCCTGCTGCACGTGATGAAAACGATCGATGCTCTCGGCGAAGCGCGGTCGCGCGTCCGCCGCAGCAAGATTGGCGACTGTCGGATCACACGCATCTTTGAGTACGCCTTCCACGAGGACCGGCTCGCCGGCCAGCACATCTTCAAGCTGCCTCTGGCAAGCGGCGGCGAGCTGTTCATCGACGACGAATTCCGTCGCACAGTCGAAGAGAACGGTCTCAAAGGCCTGCTGTTCGATCCACTCCCCATGGCCGAGCCGGACCTGCTTGGCTGAGCAAGCTCCGAGATGACCTCTTGAACGGAAGAATCTCGATTAACGGAGCACAATGATGCCAAACGTGTACTACTGTGGCCCGTCGTATGAGAAGGATCGACCGGAAATCGACTTCGACGACAAAGTCAACGCGGCGAACGATTGGCTGACGATTGGCGAAGTCATCGACGGCACGCTCTCAGAAGACCATTATCCGGCCAAAGTGGTCGTCAAAGTGAACGATCCCCGAGCGACCGAGTGGCATTGCTACATGGACGGCGGCATGGGGGGCTTGTTTTCCAATCGTTTTGTCGAGTGTGTCGGGAGTGATGCATTGGAGCGATTCTCTCCCTTCCCGGCTGAATTGAATGGTGCGGAGTATTTCTTCCTTCGATGTCATGACCCACTTGATTGCTTGGACCGCCAGCAGAGTACCTTCGAGGTGTTTCCTCATGATCCATCGAGGATTATGCACATTACGCATTACAGCTTTTTCAAAGATCGAATTCCAGATGGCGCCCTGTTCTGCATCCCTGAGGTTCACCGCTTATTTGCGACAGATGGCGTTGTTGGAAAATCCCTGCGCGGCCAACTGAAGGGCGTCTTGTTTTCGGAATTACCGTGACAGCTCGCCAAGGCCGGTTGTGCCGTCGCGCGCCAAGTGGTCGCGGCGGTCGCCGCGCTTCTCTTTGATGCGCTCCATCAGACCTTCGGGAGGAATCGTGTCGAAGTCGCTTTTCAGGTCGGCATCCACCACGGGGCGGTAACCGCTCCTCATCAATTGATCGACGCGCCGCAGAGCATCCTTGCAGCCTCGTCCAGGACGAAAGCCGTAACTCTGCTCAGCGAAGTCTCTCTCGAAGATCGGCTCGATCACGTTGCGGAGTGCCGTCTGCACCACGCGGTCCCGCCCTGTGGGAACGCCCAAGGGCCGTTGCTCTTTCGAGCCCGGTTTGGGAATCCACACCCGTTTGACATCCTGCGGCCGAGACACGTTCTCCCGCAGCGTCTGCGTCAACCGTTGGAGGGGGGGCGAGTCGTTTGGCGAATTCATCGGTCGTCACATGGTCCCCTCCGGCAGCCCCCCGGTTCCCGGCGACCTGCGTCCAGGACCAGTAGCGGTTCTCCTCAGAAATGACCTTGTCCATCAAACGGCGCCGGCGTCCTCCTTTCACACCCTGTTCGAGTGCCGTCAACATGCGGTCCGCCCAGACCGAGGCTTCGGTCCCGCTCCAGCGGAGCCGAACGTCTTCAGCCGGTCTCATCCGTTCCCGGGGACCGGTCCCGGATACTGGTGCTGAGCCTGATGGCATCGGCATCAACGTCTCGCATCCACCTTCCTGCGTCCCTTCGCTCCACGAGCATGACCTCGTTTCATCACTACGAGGGACGCTCTGACTCCTGTCCGGCCGGCTCTTCGGAGGCCCTGGCCCAAGTTCCCCAGTGATTGACGTAAGTGCTTGCCGTGTAACGGTCGGGCTGTGAAAGTCGTCACTACATTTCGGTTGGCTTGAGTTGGCTGGGCAGGGTCATGCGGAGGTGTCCGAGCAGGATCGCTTGATGAT
>JAJDEI010000319.1 GCA_029259845.1 Planctomycetaceae bacterium
TCGTGGAGACGCTGCTGAGCGTGATCGAAACCTGTCGCCAGCAGAACCGTAACGTCTTCACCTTCGTCACCGACGCCGTCAAAGCCCACTTCGCCAGCCAACCACCCCCCACCCTGCTATCCGGGGTGTGAACGGTTACGGAATTTCTCGGCGCTGGGAGCATCCCACAGGGATTTACACAACGGCAGTTCCAGAAGTTCAGCCGCGCCGCAAGGCAGCTTCAACGCGCAGCGGGACTACCGAATGGTGAGCTGCTGGTTCAGGGAAGCCGTGCCAGGGGCACCGCACGCAATATCTCTGACATTGACATAGCTCTACGTGTCGACCAAAAGACATTCTTCGACTTGTCAGAGCAGGCGCTGTCACGAGCGCGCCTGGGAACGCGTCTGAGACAAACGATACTCAAGCGGGTGCGGCGAGGGCAGCTTTCGAGCTTTGACTTAGGGTCCGAGTTTCAGCAACTGAGGCAGGGCCTTCTCGATGCGACTTCTCCCTTTCCAGTCCAGTTTTCGGTGATTGAACAAGGGGGGACGTTTGATACGGGTCCATTCATTCGCTTGAATTAACAGGGAGTCAGTGGAAACGATGGTAGATACGCTACAATTCTTGGTCATGGTCGAAACGCCGATGAATCGTGCGGAACTCGTAAAAGTTCTGCTTTGCTCAATACATGGGGCGGTGCAACGGAAAGCGAACTCGTGTGAATTACGAGACAATTGGATCGAGATTTGGAAAAACGAGGCCGCAGAACCAAACTTGGTGTCCAACACGAAAGACGGCTATTTGCACTATCGATGGCGGGTAGAATCAACGCCGATGAAGCCAACGATTGATGAACTGGAGCAGGTCCAGCTTGCTAAGAAAATCGTTGCATGCTTCGAGGCGAAAGACTGTAGGTGTGTAATCTGTGCCAATTTCGAGCACCTACTTTGAGCGAAACGGATAGCCCAGATTGCTTGCAACCTTTGGGCCGCCGAAGTCGGCAGGAGATCCGCAGCGACATGTCCGGCAACCTCCCACGGCTGCGCCGCCCCCGGCTGACGAGCAACCGGGGCCACCGGCGTTCGTTGATCAACGTCTCACAATGTGTTTCAGCCACCCGTCGAACGTTAGAACCTACCGACGGGCGTCCCATCGGCCATCGTGCTGAGGTGCTCGTGCAGCGTTTGGTCGATGTCCTCACTCAAAAAATGGACTGACCCGTCGGCCAGTACGAACTGCGCGCCACCCGGATGCTGCGAGCTGAACCCCATCAAATTCCAGAGGAATGCACTGTTGTTGATGGGGAAACTTTGGGCTGAGGGAGGCCCCAGTTTCGTGTATTTGATGACCGCCCGTGGATCATTCTCGTTCTTGGGACTGAGGATGCTGCCTGCCCCTGGGGACGTGATTCAGTGGGACCTGATCCAGACGGGCACGGCGTACAATCCCCCCGGCTCGACGAGCCCGATGGCCTCTCCGACCATGATCGTGTTTGAGGACCCGTCTGTCAGATCCCTCATGCGAGTCTTCGAGGCCATCCCAAACATTCCCTTGTCGACCAACGGTTGCGACGACACCTGGTTAATCGAACACGGGAGGCCACGAAACGCCGTACCACCGCTGGCCGCATCGTTGGATTTCCGGTATCCGTTACGAGATTGAATGGGACCCGTGCCGCCCCAATCGCTCCGTTCCGGTCGCGAATCGCTGGGACAGAGAAATCCTGGAAGCAACCGGTCATTCGGACCTCCGGGATTGACAGGAAACGGTGTTGCAGGCCCAGGGCTGATCGCCGTGAGTGCGTCGTAGAGGTTTCCCTGCTCAATCATCGGCAGAATCAGCACCGGCCAGGCCCACGACGATGCCAACACAGAGTCGCCAATCGGGTCAACCTGGGCTGGATCAAGCATTGGCACGTAGCCCGGTGGAAACGTCAAATGAACGTCGTGGTAATTGTGCAGCGCGAGACTGATTTGTTTGAAATTATTTCGGCACTGCGTCCGCCGTGCGGCCTCGTGCGCCTGCTGCACTGCTGGCAGCAACAGCGCGATCAAGATCGCGATGATGGCAATCACCACCAACAACTCAATCAACGTGAAACCGCGCCGTCGAAGAACGGTTTGCATGGTCTAATACGCACCTCAATCTGAAGTAGCGCGTTCGACGTAGGGGGCGGCGCAGACGGTCTTCATGAGGTCTTCGTCGAGGACGGCGGTTTGCCATGCCGTCACGGCGGGTAAAGAAAGGGGACGCAGCTCATTGGTTGCCGGGTGCCATGCTTGCATCGCGGAGCAAGGCAAGCATGCGGGGGGGTGACGGGCAAACACGGGGGACGCCAACCTCGTCGCCGCGCCGCAGCAGTGGAGCGGGATGTTCGGCGACGCGACGACCGGCCAGTCCGACGCCCAATCGCGCGGCTGGTACGACCCGCAGATCGGCCGCTCCCTCACAGCCGGGTAGGTCCGGCTTTGCTTGACATAATGGCTTAGCAGCCCGTTGAAAAACTCATTCTGACTTCAAGCGGTCAAAACTCGTCAGCTCGGCGTCGCCACATCTCGACGTATCTAGAAGCTCCGTCAAAACCTTTTAAGGATAGTGAACAGGCAGGCAAGTTGAGTCCAGCCGAGAAACAGAATGGCGAGGCGGTCTTTGCGTTGGCCGATGCGGCCGTAGTCCTGCAGCCAGGCGTTGGTCCGCTCGATCTTCC
>JAJDEI010000320.1 GCA_029259845.1 Planctomycetaceae bacterium
CGTCACTACAACGCGATCGGCCGTCATCCGACTCTCAGACCCTCAACGCCCGACCATCAATCAACGACTTACGACAAACTCCGGCTCGAAAAAACTTTCAGAAACACCGATTTCCCAAATCACTGGGGAACTTGGGCTAACTCCCGCCATGATTCCTGTTAACCCGGAGGCAACGCCTTTGGCGAACCGCCGACAATCCTCCCATCGTGAAAAACACGTTGGCCCGGCCATGACGCTGAACCAGGTTTCCGCCCGCCGTTCCTAAGCTTGTCGGCAGGCACGGAAAACCGAGACAGCCACACCCACATTCGAGGCACGTCGATTTCGCGTCGCAGGCGGAGGAGAGATCATCCGACCCGTTTCCAGTTCACCGTCTCGGCGATCAAAAACCCAGGCATCGGAAGCAGAACACGGCCATTGCTTCCAATTCCCCCCGCTTTTGAATTCCTCGTGACCTGGCGATATCATCACCAGGTATCGCTATCGAACGCAGCCCAGTTGTTCCGGTTGCAGCCGATGTTTTCGTTCGTCTCAATCTTGCGTGAGGCGTTCCCAGGAATTGGGCGATGCCGTGACCGTGTGTTCAGTTTTCAACGAGGGACTCGCTTCCCATGCCCCGTAACATGATCGTCGCCCAGTCCGGCGGCCCGTCTCCGGTCATCAACAACACGCTCCGCGGCATCGTCGAGACGGCCCGGCAGACGGAGGAAATCGGCACCGTGTACGCCGGTTGGCACGGCATCGAGGGCGTGCTCAAAGAGGAACTGCTCAACCTGTCGGACCAGTCTGCCGAGGAGATCGCCCTGCTCCGCACGACGCCTGCCGCCGGCTCCATCGGCACCTGCCGCTACAAACTCAAGCCGGGCCAGGACGAAGACTTCGACCGCGTGATCGAGATCTTTAAGGCCCACGATGTCGGCTACTTCTGCTACATCGGCGGCAACGACTCGATGGACACGGCCAACAAAGTCGCCAATCTGGCCCGCGAGCGGGGCCTCGACGTGTGCGGCATCGGCGGGGCGAAAACCATCGACAACGACGTCGGCGACAGCGAATTCAAGCTCGTCGACCATACGCCGGGGTACGGATCGACGGCCCGCTACTGGACGCACTATGTGCAGCAGTCCGAGGAAGAGAACCGCGGCTCCTCGCCGGCCGATCCGGTGCTCGTGCTGCAGGCGATGGGCCGCAAGATTGGTTACATCCCCGCCGCCGCGCGACTCGCCGACCCGCACCGCGAGATGCCGCTGCAAATCTACCTCGCCGAGCGCAAAGTCTCGATCGAACAGATCAGCGAGAATATCAGCGCCTCGCTGAAGGAGCATGGCCGCGCGATCGTGGTCGTCAGCGAGGGCCTGGAAATCGAAGGCCTACAGATCCCCGAAGAGTTCATCGTCCGCGATTCGTTCGGGCATGCCATGCTGTCCTCGAGCAAGATCACCGTCGCCCAGATGCTAACGAACGCGCTGAACGAACAGAAGCTGCCGGTCAAGGGGGCCGCCCGCTGCAATGTGCCGGGGACCCATCAGCGCAACGACATGGTTTACGCTTCGACCGTCGACCTCGAAGAATCGTATTACGTCGGCCAGAAAGCGGCCCTGCTCGCCGCCGCCGGCGAGCACGGCTACATGGCGACCATCCTCCGCGCCGACCGGGACAACTACCAGCCGCGCTACGACAAGGTGCCGCTGGGCGAGGTCGCCGAAAAGGACCGCAAGTTCCCCGCCGCCTGGATCAGCGACTGCGGCACCGACGTGACCGATGAGTTCCTGCGCTACGCCCGGCCGCTCATCGGCGACAACTGGGTCAGCGTCCCCATGATCGACGGCCGCCTGCGGCTCGCCCGCCTCGACACCAGCCCTGTCCGATTCGCCGACCAGAAGCTCGACAAGTACATCCCCCAGGCGGACCGCTGATGTCGTATGATGGTGGTCAACCATTCTTGAGGAGGTCTGCCATGTCGACCGTGACGATTGAGAATCAGACGACAGCTACGCCCACGGCCGCGGAGACCGTTCCGCCGCTGGAGAACGGCGACGTGTTGACGCGTGCGGAATTCTATCGCCGCTGGGAAGCAATGCCCGAACTCAAACGCGCGGAAAGAATCGAAGGAATTGTCTATATGGCCGCTGCCGCCGTTCGACGCAAGGGTCATGGGAAACCTCACGGTCACCTGCTCGGCTGGCTTGCCCAGTACGAAGCCGAGACGCCGGGCACCGAGATGGGAGACAACGCCACCGTTCAGCTCGATCCGGACAACGACCCGCAGCCGGATGCTTATCTGTTGATCCTGCCGGAGCATGGGGGCCAATGCCGTTTCACGGACGAGGACTACATTGAGAACGGACCGGAGTTCGTCGCCGAAGTTTCCGCCAGCAGCGCCAGCCGCGACCTGCACCAAAAGTTCAACGTCTACCGCCGCAATGGCGTCAAGGAGTACGTCGTCTGGAAGACCTTGGAGAACGAGATCGTCTGGTTCCGGCTGCAGGACGAAGTGTACGTCGAGGTCAAACCGGATGCCGACGGCGTCTTCAAGAGCGACGTCTTCCCCGGTCTTTGGCTCGACGCCCCGGCCATGATCCGCGGCGATCTCAAACAGGCCCTCGACAAACTCCGCGAAGGCGTCGCGACGGACGAACACACCGCCTTCGTCAAACAACTCGAATCACCACTGACAACTGACAACTGACCCATCACCAGTCACCACTCATCAAACCGACTCATGTCACAACTCGGCCTTGAGATTTTCACCAGACAGTGCGATTTTCTTGTCGGCATCGACTCCGACGGCTGCGTGTTCGATTCGATGGAGATCAAGCACAAGGAGTGCTTCATCCCCAACTTCATCAAGCATCTGGGCCTGCAGCCGGTCTCCAAGTATGCCCGCGAGGCGTGCGAGTTCACCAATCTGTACTCGAAGACGCGCGGAGCGAACCGGTTTCATGCGTACATCGCCGCACTCGATTGGTTGGAACAACGCCGCGAAGTGCAGGCGCGTGGGGTGACCGTGCCCCGTTGGCAGGGTGTCCGCGACTGGGTGCAACGGGAAACGAAACTCGGCACCAAAACGATCGGCCCCGAAGCCGAGAGGACCGGCGATGCCGATCTCCACCTGGGCTATGCGTGGTCCAGCGCGGTGGATGACACGATTGCCGAGATGGTCAAAGGCATTCCCCCGTTCCCCGGCGTGCGTGAGGCACTGGAGGCAATGTCCGGCAAAGCCGACATGATCGTCTGCTCGGCGACCCCCAACCGGGCGCTGCAGCAGGAATGGGAGGAGCACGGCATCGATCGCTTCGTGCAATGTATCTGCGGTCAGGAGACGGGCAGCAAAAAGGAGTCGCTCGCGCGGGCCAAAGAGTTCGGCTACGACCTCGGCAAGATGCTGATGATCGGCGACGCCCCCGGCGACATGGCCGCCGCCAAGACCGTCGGCACGCTCTACTTTCCCATCAACCCGGGCCACGAAGAAGAGAGTTGGGCCCGCTTCAACGAGGAGGCCCTCGGCAGATTCTTCGCCGGCACCTACGCTGGCGACTACGAAGCGGCCCTCATCGCCGAGTTCGAGAAGTATCTGCCGGAGACGCCCCCGTGGCAGTGATTCCCCGGTCATGATGGTGACCGGAGTATTTGTGACTTCATCCTTGGAGGTCGCCATGCGAAATGGTCGTATCGCGCCAGCTTCGCCAAGGCGATCTGAGGGGAACTGAGACGCCCGAGATTAGCCGATTCCTGGGTATCGTGATCCGGATGTACTACCGCGATTATGCCCCTCCCCATTTCCATGCTGAGTATGGGGACTACGAGATCACCGTGAAGTGGTCCAGGGGAAGTTCCCTCGACGCGCCTTGTCGGCTGTTCTTGATTGGTACGGCTTGCATCAGGGCGAACTCGAGGAGAACTGGGAGCTTGGCGGACGGGCCCAGCCTCTCAATCAGATTGAGCCATTGGAGTAGCGCGATGTTCCTTCACGTTGTCGATGCGAAATTTATTGACGGCCATCGCATTTCTGTGCAGTTCAATGACGGCACGGTTGGTGAGGCCGACCTGTCGCGATCACTGGAAGGTCCGGTCTTTGAACCGCTGCGAGACGTGGAGTATTTCAGTCAGTTCTCCATCGTAGGCCATACTGTGGCGTGGCCAAACGGGGCTGATTTTGCACCGGAGTACCTACTCGCACGAGTCAAGTCACAGGCGATCGCCGAGCAGTCCGTCAAAGGTTAGCGCCGCGGCTGTGTCAGCCATGCCGACGTGGGGAGCGAGGCGACGCCTATCGCCCTGCTGATATGGCGATGGCACGCCGTTCGAGTTTTTCGACGAGGCACCAGTGCATTTGATATGATGTTGTTGCGAATGGTTCGCGCCTCTTCTCTTGGAGCCAGGCATGTCAACCGGAACTCCCACGCTCGCCGAACGCGATGACGACGTCGAATTCACGCCGTCCGGTCCGTCGATGACGTTGGCAGAGTTCCACGCCCTGCCGGATGATCCGCAGCTCGATCGGATGTTGGTTCGCGGCCGTCACTGGGAGAAGCCGCGGACGAAACGGACCCGCCAACACGCACGGCTCGAATCCCGCATCGCTCAAATTCTGGGAAACTGGGCCGACACGCAACCTGAACCGCGTCCCGAAGTTTACAGCGGCGAAATCGGTTGCGACCTTCCCAAGCTGGAGAGCGGCGTCGGGATCGATGTGGCGATCGTCTCACCCGAGTTGGAAGCAACTCTGACCGACAAGGACAAGTACATCGTCGGGGCTCCCACGCTCGTCGTCGAAATCCTGTCACCCAGCGACCGCATCGAGGAGATCAACCTCAAACTCGACGACTACCTGGCCGCCGGTGTTCCGCTGGTGTGGGTTGTCGATCCGTTTCGAAAGACGGTTGTCGTTCACCGCCCGGATGCCAACCCGGAGATGTTTTCCGGAAACGACGAGTTCACCGGCCCCCCCCACCTGCCCGGGTTCACGACGTCTGTATCCCAACTTTTCGATCGATGACGCGGGTGCTGATGGCCCCGCCGATATCGCCATGTTTGAGAAGCTTCTCAGACTCTGTTCGCTAGCTAGGGGAAACCGAAGTGGTTAGAAAGCCCTCCCGCCGACGGCTGATGGTGCTGCTCGCGGTCGGCGCGGTGTTGATTGCCACTGCGGGTTTCTATCCTGCGTTTTGGCTTTATCACCCTATTGGCAGCGGTCCGGCAGGACCCAGCGTGCCGCGGGAGCCTTTCTCGGGCGTGTGGAGTCAACGCCGGATCGAGCTGTTGGGGTTTGGTGACAGCGTGACCGCCGGACTGGGATCGTCAGCAGGACGTTCCTACTTTGACCGTCTCGTCGACAACCCGCCGGACGAGTTCTCCGAGATGCAGGGCCGGTGCCTGTCGCGAGTGTTTCCCAACCTCACACCGGTGAACGTGGCTGTCTCCGGTACAGATTCCTTCCAGCATCGGGACTGGTTGCTCGCAAACGTGGAAACCCATGACGAAGATCTCTTCGGCGTCATCGTCGCCACGATCGGTGGAAACGATGTCATTCACATGTACGGCCGCACGCCGCCCCGCGAGGGGGCCATGTATGGTGCGACGACCGAGCAGGCACAACCCTGGGTTGCGAACTTTGAAACGCGGCTGAACACCATTCTCGATGGATTGCGAGACGGGTTTCCGGGAGGATGCCACATCTTCCTCGCGAACATCTATGATCCGACCGACGGCATGGGCGATGCGCACAACGCCGGGCTCCCACGATGGCCCGACGGCTCAAAGGTTTTGGCGGCATACAACGACGTTTTGAGTCGGACGGCCCAGCATCGCGCGGATGTAACGCTGGTTGACCTCCGGCAGGAGTTTCTGGGACACGGCATCCATTGCCGCAAGTTCTGGTCTCCCCATTACGACTCCGCAGATCCTCACTACTGGTACTACGGTAACCTCGAAGACCCGAACGATCGCGGTTATGATGTAATCCGTCGGCTGTTTCTCATCGAGATGAGAAGAGTGCTGCCGGACTTGTTGCGATCCGTCGAGCCGAGCAGTTCGTAATGACGAACGTTTTCGTACCGCGCGTCGTTTCCGTCATCCCGCAACACCGTTTTCGCCGTCGCGTGCTTCTCGGTAGAGGCGGCTGCGAGTCTGGCGGACGACGTGCTTGACGTCGGCAGCCGAGAGCCCAAAGTGGTTGGCGTAGCGACCGAGGAGCTTGCGTTCGCGTCGCGAGAGTTGGCCGTCAATCATGGCAGCGTAGGCGAATTGTTCCAGTTGCAATTTGGCCCGTTGGCCATCTCGCGGGACCGGCAGTGGCACGTCGGTCTGCCGGGCGCTCTCCAGCAGGAGAGCCGCCTGCTCTTCCGTGAGTCCCTCACGATCGGCCAGTTTGCGAAACGCCTGCTGCTCGCGTTGGGTGAGATCACCATTCAGGGTGATCACACGGGCGATGACCGCCAGATCGAGTTGGCGATCGGCGTGCGGAGCGTGCCCGGCGATCGCGAGCCTCCCGGTGGGCCCGTCTTGGCTGTGGTGCCGACGGACATCGCCGTAATGGCCGGCCTCCGCCGTGAAGGGACGGATGTCGGTGAGTACCCAGTCGTGGCGTCCATCGGTCAGCGGTGTCCCACAGAACTGGCACGACTCCTCCCGGTTCACTCCCAGCGCGGCCCCACATTGGCTGCAGCTCGACGAAGCAAATGTTTGGCCGATGCCGCTGACGGTTCCCGCTGCCCGTCCAAGGAGGTACACCTCCGTGAAGATCGCCTTGCGACGAAGCGCCCGATGCCGGCCGCGCGGGTCGCCCATGTGTTTGGTGCCGGACCAGCGAATCTTCACCCGCGCGATGTCTCGCCCGTCCGGTTCCCCCGGTTGTACGTCGATGAGATCCACAAGGCCCACCGCCGGTTCGTGCACGTAGTGGTGCTGGGTGATCGCCGCGGCGACCGTTGCCTTGAATGGCTTCGCGTTGGCAGCGATGACGGGAGCCGCGTAGCCGATCTCTCCATAGAATTCGGCGGCCCGCAACCGCCAGAACATCACGCTCACCCGGTCTTCGACGTGCTGGACGCTGAAATGCAAGTCGGATTTCCGGAGTCGCGTGAGACCTGGAGTCGTGCCCTCGTCGCCCGGCACGCGCCATTCGGACTGCTGTGTGATCTCGGCGAGCACCCAGTCATGTTGGGCCGAGTTGACCCAGGCCGAGCAGGCAGGGCAGCGGGCCTTGTCGACGATCTCCAGCGGACTGCCACATTGCGGGCAGCGGCCCTCGATCGCTCCGCCACGACTGCTTGTCTGGGCCCCATGTCGCCGATGGAACGACCAGAATTCCACAAACTGATCCGGCCGCCGCGTGCCGGGAACCTCCCGTCCGGTCTCGGTCTTCACTTGATAATCGACGGCCGAAGCCCGGATGCGGACGTGCAGTGTGTCGAACTGATCGGTGGCGAAGGCGGCAACGATGGACACGTCGTGAACCTGGACCTCTTCAAGGATGTTGCGAATCCCTTCGGCCTGCTGCATGGCGAGTTGCAGCGAGAAACGTTCCAGGATGCCGTCGCTGATGAAGCCGCGCACTGGTTGCATGTTCTGGTGGCTCCACGCTTGTTGAATCTGTAGGAATGCCGATTCGGCCCGCGAGAAAAAGGCATCGACCGTGAAACCGGGATCGCTCGCTTTGATCCGGTCGAGTGCCTGCTGCTGCAGTTCGAGGGATTGCCTTTTGTGAGCAAGACGGATCGTCCGAGTGACTTGCGCTTCATGCCGTTGCAGTGCGAGTTTGATCAGTGAAACGACCGCTAGCACGGTGAGCGCCACCAGCAAGGTTGTCAGGTCACCGCCGCCACTCCCTCCACTGAAACTGCCTCCACCGAATCCGCCGCCACCACCAAAGCCGCCTCCCCCTCCTCCACCATAACCGCCGCCGCCACCGGCGCGTGCGAAAACGTCTTGCGGTCCGAGTACCAGGAACGTAATCGCGAGCCGCGGGCCGCTGATCGTGAATGCGGCCCGAAGAGCGTGTCGCAACAGGAATGGCATTGGCCCTCCCGAATTCCGCAGGGGCAAACGAGGAGTAGGAAAGCGTGCGATGGATGTCTCACAGGATAACGGGTTCCGGTCTGCCAGGGATCGCCAGTTTCGCACACGCTCATGTTTCGATGGTCCCGCCGTTGTCGGTTCGCAGGGTGATCGCAACGTTTCTCTACCAAGCCGGCGGCTTTGCCGACGCGCGGAGACCAAGCATCACTCCGACGGCGGAGCCGTCAGCTTGGGAGGGCGGGGGACGCTTCGGGCTTTGATTTGATACGGACTCATCATTCCGCGTGCCGGTTCCTCGAAGACGTCCCGGTTCACGGCTATGATGCGCTGCTCGTTGGGATTCTCACGTGGGAGATCCGTGCGAAACGATGAATCGGGATGAGGCGGCCAATCGCCTCTCCCTCACCAAAGACGACTCAACGCAGACCACTCATCCTTAACACCACTCACCCTCAACCCCTCACCACTTCCATGCAACACGACATCGGACTGATCGGACTGGCCGTCATGGGCCAGAATCTTGTCTTGAACATGGCCAATCATGGCTACTCGGTCGCCGTCTATAACCGGACGACGCAGACGATGGAGGATTTTGTCGGCGGTCTGAAGGATGAGCCGGCGGACAAAGTGGGGGAGGGGACGGCTGACCGGATCGGCGGTTACGAATCGCTGGAAGAGTTCGTGGCGTCGCTCAAGCGGCCGCGGCGGGTGATGGTTATGGTCAAAGCGGGGGCACCGGTCGATGCGGTCATCGACCAGCTGAAACCGCTGATGGAGCCGGGGGACATCTTCATCGACGGCGGCAACTCGGACTTCCACGACACGAACCGGCGGTCGAAGGAGCTTCGCGACGCCGGCTTTCTGTTCATCGGCACGGGCGTGTCCGGGGGAGAAGAGGGGGCGCTCAAGGGGCCGTCGATCATGCCGGGCGGGCACCAAGAAGCATGGCCGCACGTCAAGGAGATCCTGCAGTCGATCTCCGCCAAGGTCGAGGACGGCACCCCCTGCTGCGAATGGGTCGGCGAAGACGGGGCCGGGCATTACGTCAAGATGGTGCACAACGGCATCGAATACGGCGACATGCAGCTCATCTGCGAAGCGTACTTCATCCTCAAGCATGCCCTTGGCCTGACCAACGACGAGTTGCACGCGGTCTTCAAGGAATGGAATGAAGGGGATCTGGAGAGCTACCTGATCGAGATCACCCGCGATATTTTCACGGTGAAGGACGCCGAGACCGGAAACTTCCTGGTCGACATGATCCTCGACACGGCCAAACAGAAAGGGACCGGCAAGTGGATGAGCCAGCACGCCCTCGATCTGGGCGTGCCGACCACGCTGATCACTGAGGCGGTGTACGCCCGCTGCCTGTCCGGCCAGAAAGACGCCCGCGTCCGTGCCTCTCAGGTGCTGGGCGGTCCGGATGGCCGGTTCGAAGGGGATCGGCAGGAGTTCATCGACGATGTGAAACAGGCGCTGTATGCGTCCAAACTGGTCAGTTATGCGCAGGGGTACGTGCAACTCGACGCAGCCGCCGCCGAATTCGGCTGGAAGCTCAACAACGGCAACATCGCCCTGTTGTGGCGCGGGGGATGTATCATCCGGTCCCGCTTTCTCGGCGACATCAAAGCCGCCTTTGAGAAAAACGCGGACCTCGAAAACCTGTTGCTGGACGGCTTCTTCAAGCAGGCGATCGACACGGCCCAACCGAGTTGGCGGCGTGTGGTGACCGCAGCGGTGCAGTTCGGGCTGCCGGCCCCCGGCATCGGGGCCGCGCTGTCCTATTACGACGGATACCGCCGCGACCGCCTGCCGGCCAATCTGCTGCAAGCCCAGCGCGACTACTTCGGCGCCCACACCTACGAACGCACCGACAAGCCCCGCGGAGAGACGTTCCACACGGATTGGATCCGCGAACGGAGCCTCTGACCCCGCGTTCGCTCGGCGTCAAAACGTCCGATACCGTGGCAACCGGCCCCAGCCGTCGGCGTTGGCTCCGGGCTAGCAGGACCATGGTTTGGCGTTAGCCCGGAGCCAACGGCGACGGACGACGTCAGTGCGACGCCCCAACCTCGATAAGACGATTGACTTGGCGGCGTCTTGGCAAAGACTGTCATCTTCCCACCGTTTCACGGTATGCTGGGGGGACGGTTGGCTGCCTCACGGACCGAATGAGGGCCAACCGGTCACGGCCCGTTTCCCGGTTCTGCGGAAGCGTATGTTTTTCGTTCCGATCAATACGGACGCGCCGGCCTACCACTTTCCGTGGGCGACGATTTCCCTCATCGTGGCCAACACGCTGGTGTATCTGGCAGCGGCGGTGGGTGTCTTCGCGGTCGACCCGTATGTGCTGGCCTACGGGAGCGGGCTGCATCCGCTGCAATGGGGCACGTCGGTCTTCATTCACGACGGGTTCCTGCACCTGGCGGGGAACATGTTTTTCCTGTGGGTCTTCGGCCTTATCGTGGAAGGCAAGCTCGGTTGGCAAAGGTTTCTCCCGGTGTTCCTCGGGTTGGGGATGCTGGAGTCGGCGATGGAGCAACTCTGCCTGCAGAACGTGCATGGCTCCTCGCTGGGGGCGTCTGCGGCGATTGTTGGCCTGATGGGGATCGCCCTGGTGTGGGCCCCGCGGAACGAGATTGTGTTCGCCTACGGACTGCTGTTCTCGGCATTGACCCACGTGGGAACCATCGGGATTTCGGTGCTGTCGTTGTCGCTGTTGCTGGCGGCTTTGGAAATCCTCGCGATTTGGTGGTTGGACGTGAATGCCAGTGCGGCGGTGCTGCATCTGCTCGGGGGCATGCTGGGACTGGGGCTCGGCGTGACGCTGCTCAAGCAGGGCGTGGTCGACTGTGAAGGATGGGACCTGCTGTCGTTGTGGGCGGGCGGACATGGGCCGTCCGCCGATTTGGGGTCCTCGTCGGCGAAACGTTCGAGGACAAGCACAACGGTCGGGCGTGTCCGAGAACTGGTCGGACAGGGCAAACCGGGAGCCGCGCTGCGGGAGTGGCAGTCGTTGCGGCATTTGTCGCCGGAGTCGCAGCTTGAGCGACGGGATTTGCGGCAATTGGCCAAAGGGTTGTACCGGTCCGGCCTGTGGCAGGATGCCGTGACACTGACGGAGGAGTATATTTCGCGGTTCGACGATCAGACGGAGGAGCTTCGTATATGGGCGGCGACGGCCCTGCATTACAAGCTGGGACGGCCCCGGGCGGCCCTCAACATGCTTGAGGCGGTGGATTTTCGCTCCCTGCCGGAGCCGATTCGCATCCGCTGTCGGCGGCTCGTTTCGGCAGCCAGAGCGCTGGCTGACTCCGGGGTGATGGAACTGAGCACTCTCGCGGTTCCCCCATCGGCTGCGGCTCCGCGGGGCGGCGTGGGTGTCGAAGCGAGTTCGTCCCTGTGACCGGCCCTTCCTAAGCCATTGGCCCGCTGCAAGTTATCACTGGGCTGCGGCTCCAGAGGCACGTTGACAGAAGACGTGCTTTCCCTATAATTCGCCGCCAGTCTGCTTTTCCCTGAGAGGATCAAGAGAATGTCTGACAGCGTCCTGCAATTCAACGACGACAATTTCCAAAGTTCCGTCATCGACAGTGCAGAGCCGGTCTTGGTTGATTTTTGGGCTCCGTGGTGCGGCCCGTGCAAAATGTTGGCTCCGACGATTGACGAATTGGCCGACGACTATCAAGGCAAAGTCCGCGTCGGAAAACTGAACACCGACGAGAGCCGTCAGGTGGCCGTTCAGCATCAAATCAGCGCGATCCCGACCTTGATGCTCTTCAAGGGCGGCGAAGTCGTTGAACGGGTGAGCGGGTTGCAGCCGAAGGAGCAATTGGCCGCCTTGCTCGACAAGCATCTTTGATCGGTCGGGTTGCCGGACGGTGCCGCGCGTTCGAGGATCGGCCGCGTCCCGGACGAGCTTGGAATGTCGATGAAACGTGGGGAAAGGATTCCCAAAATGAGTAACGTTCCCCGGGCCGGCACGGACCGCTCGCCGTCTCCCGACAGGCCGTCTCCCGACAGGCCGTCTCCGGACAGGTCATCTCCCGATAGGCCGCTGACCGATCTGGCCGCAATCTCGTCACTTCTCGGCAGCCCGCCGGACGGGGAGGTGCTGCAGCGAGCCGGAGACTTCATTGGGCACCTGCGTTCCCAACTCGCCGAGCTGGATCGGCGAGAACAGAACGTCAACGCGCAGTACGCGGCCCTGGATCAGGAACGCCGCCGGCTCCGGCTCACTTCTCAGCAGATGGAGGAGCAGGCTCGCGGGCGTGAGGAAGTGCTTGCTTGTCGGGAAGAGCAGTTTGCCGCCCAAATCACGGAGCGGGAATCGTTGCAGGCTGAGCGGGAACCTTTGCAACAAGGCATTGATTCAGCGCAGAAAGAGCTGCGCCGCCAGCAGGAGGAGCTGCGTGCTGAACGAAAACGGCTCGCCGGGAGCGTGGCTGCCGATCTCGACACCGAACGGGAGTCGCTGGAAAACGAGCGACGGCAGCTTGCCGCCGAGCACGCGTCGGTCACCGCCAAACGCGAGTCTCTCACCGCCGAACGAGAATCCTTTGCCGCCGAGCGAGAATCCTTCGCTGCCGAGCAGGAGTCCCTTGCAACCGCACGAGAGTCGCTTGCGACCGAACGGGAATCCATTGCGGCAGAACAAGAGTCGTTCGCCGCCGAACGCGAGTTACTGACTGACGAGCAACATGAGTTCGAGCGTCTCAAGGCGGAGCAGGAACAACATCAGCAGCAGCAGCGGCAGACGGTAAGCCTTCAAGTCGAACAGGAGTTGGAGGGGGAACGTCGCGTTCGCACCGCAGAACTGGAGAGGAAACTAGCCGCTCTGGAGTCCGAGATCCTTGAAAAACGAAAGTGGTGGGACGAAGAACAGGCTCAGGTAAAAGAGCAGTTCGAGCAGGAACGACAAGTCCGCGAGCAGCAACTCGCCGCGATGGCTGACGAGTTGGAAGCGCGGCAACAGCAGGAACTGGCCGACGTGAAGCAGCGCGAGCATGATCTCGAACGCCGGCAGGTGGACATCGAAAAACGTGCCCACTTCCATGAGGCACACCTGGAGCAGCTGCGCCGTTCGCTCGAACAGCGGCAACAGGAGCTCGATGCGCGGCATCAGTGTGCACGGATGAATCAGGTGCAGAACGACCGGCAACTGCAACTGCGTGCCCAACAAATGCAACGTTTTCGCGACCTCCTGGACCATCGCGAGGAGTCACTGGACCGCGAGCGACGACTGCTGGATGCGGCGCGGCAAGCCTTTGAAACCGGCCGAGCGCAGAACGAATCGCAAGGAAAGCAGGAACGAGAGGCCTGGAAGCAGGAGTGCGAATCACATCGGTCGGACATGCGCCGCCAACAGGACATGCTCGCGCTTCATGCCGAGAACCTCGAAGCGCGGCGAATCCGCCTTGACCGCCTGCGGGACGAACTTCAGGAAGCACACCGCGAAACGCTCGAAATGCGGCTCGCTGTCGAACAGACCTGGGCGGAACTCTCCCAGACGTTTGGCGAAGAGACGTCGCGACAGAGAATCGAACAGGCCCGCGCGGCGGTGATCGGTCATTTCGAGGAAATGCGAGCCTCGTTAGACCGTCAGCGGGACGAACTGGACGAAGTCCGCGACCGGCTTCAGGGCCAGCGCGACGAATTCCGGGCGGACCGACAAGAGTTCGCCGAATGGATCACCCGGCGCGACGAGCAACTTCGCACACGGGAAGAATCGGTTCAGCAGGAGATTGACGAGTCTCTGCAGCGTGAGTCGCAATGGCTGACCACACGCGACCGATGGCTGCAGGAGAAACTGGAAGCCGAATCGGTGATTCGCCAGTTGCTCAGCGAACTGGACGCCGGGATGGCAACCGCGAGTCCGTTTGATCCGCCCGCCGCCGCCGACCGGATCACGACCGGGGAAACGGGCCCGTCGGACAATGAGGCTCCGGAATCGAACCGCAGCGTTGCTTCACCCCCGGCAGCTGCGTGACATTGGTGCGGTATGCGGTTGTCGCAGAGCCTCTCCGGAAACGGTTGGTGTGTTTTTCCGGGAGGGCGAGGCTCCCGCCGAGCCGCGACGTGACGATTCGGCCGCCATTGTGGCGAAGCGCTCTCCTGCGGGGGCCAATCCCCGCGATCCCGTAGCACAAACCGAACCCGCCCGCTCCGCTTGCGGCTCAGCGGGAGCTTCGCCCTCCGCTCCGGTGCGGCAATTCAGGGGTTGAGTTTCTGGATCGACTCTCAGAACCGTCCGGATGTCCTTCGTCACCCGTTGCCAAACTGCCAAGGACCCGTCACTAACGATCTGGGCTCTAAGGGGGCCTTCCCCAGCGCCCCCATCGTTTGCAACGGTCTGCTCCTCTGCGTCAGCGAAGAACCGGCGCCTGCAACGGGGGAGTGGGCATCAAGATGGTTGCCTTTTTGGGCCCGTCGTTCCCGGATTCCAGGAGGACGACGGTTTGCGTCCCGTCGCCGGGGATCAATGGCGGCGCTGCGGGCGGCACGGCGGCCGCATGTTCGGGGGGCGCACTCGGCGATTGAGAGACACCGTCGGTCAGTACGGCGCTGACCCACCCGCCGCGCAGTTTGAGGTCGGTCAAACGCAGCTTGAGCGATTTCTTCTGCAACTCAAACGTGTACACCGTCTCCAGATCCTGCGGCTCGAACAGATCCTGCATCTTTGATCGCATGACGTTGGCCCGGGTGATTTGGTCCAATCGCTCTCCGGGGGGAACCGCTTCGATCGCATCGACTCCGATGGTCTCGCCCGCTTCGATGTGCAGGCTGTCGCCGACAAGTGTGGGATAGAGTTCGATGCTGATGCTCTGCGGAGGAATCGGGTCGCGCCCCTCCATATTCAGTCCGATGCGGAGGAACAGTTTGATCCTGCCTCCTTCCAGTTGGACGCGAACAGCGTCCTCTTCAGCGAAGACAACGGCCTCCACTTTTTCCTGGTTCGCTTGGTCGGCACCGGGCTTGTCCTCAAGCAGATTCGACAGATCAACCTTCCGACCGAGCAATCGCTCCAGCCGTTCGGTCAGATAGTCTTTCAGCTCGTCCGGAGTGAATGTCTTGGCTTCGAGGTCGAAGCGCTCGGCGGCGTTGTTCAGCATCGATTCGTGAAACTGCATCAGGATCCCGTGTGCCGGATACACGGCGAGGGGGAACGTCGCCGCGCCGCCGATTTCGCCGGACTCCATCAATCGCGTGCGGGCCATCATGTCGGTTTCGGACGAGGTGAATTGCTTCACGTCGGCGTAGAGGCCCTGTTCCCGCATGGGGCCGTTCACTTTCCGTTCCAGTTCCAGTTCCGCCTCGTAGAAGTTTTGATCCGCCTCTCGGTCGAAGCGAGGTTTCGCCTCTCGGTAGATCTTTTGCCGGGTCTTCGCGTTGGCGTCGGGGAGTTGCTTGCGAGCCTCTCTGACAGCAACGTTCTCGCTGATCCGCCCGAGGATTGGCAGAGGACTGAATTTCGTGCGGGCACCGGTTGGCTGATTGTTGGCCGAAACCGAAACTCGCGCCGGGCGGGTGTGGAAGTGGTCTCCGTCGAAAAAGACCTCCTTGCGACCGTGAAATACGTGATATCCCGCGATGTACACGGTCGCCAGATGGGTGTCTCCCTTCATCCGGGCACGGACGTTTCCGTCGAGACGCAAATCGAATCGAACACCGTCAGCACTCGGCCGGATGTCGAGACCGGCGTGCGTGCTTGTCCACTGGCATCCGGAGACATGCACGTTGTTGGACATGTCGTTAATGAAACCGGACTCGAACCGGCTCTCGCTGAAGAGCGTCTGTACGAGCGATTCGTCGACCATCAGGCGTGTGTTGTAGTTGAGATAGTGGCGACGCATTTGCTCGGTGAGCCGCGCTCCCCCGTCGGGAGCGATGCGGCGGATGTCGTCGTAAACCGTGCGGATGGCCCGGGTATGTACGCTGAGCGGCGCCTCTTCATACTCCTCCAATGCGAGCAGCAAGTCAGCCGCCCGGGAACGCATTTGCTCCCGGTACTCGTTCGGATCCTGCGGAGCCATCGCGGCTCTGGCGGCAGCGAGCGAGTCTTCAAAGGCGAGCACCGGCTCGGCACTCAGGAATTCCCGCTGTGAATCGTCGAGCGCTGTCCGGCGGGCGAGTTTGAGTTGGACGCGATCCATCAAGGCTGCGAGTTCCTCATTGATCGCCGCACTTTGCGCGGCGGCAAGCAGCGACGGAATCTCGAGGTAGGGCAACCAGGCCTCTCCTTTGGGAATGCCCCGCAGGTAAGCTTCGAGGACTTGGGCATCGGCTGCCAGTTGGGAAACGGCGGCTTGCTGACGGCTCTGAGCGTGTGCGGAGACGTCCAGTTCAATGGTGTCGAGGAGTGCCCCCATGATGGCCACGCGCGGTGCCAGTCGGCTGTGGAAGTCGGCCAATTGCAGATGGATGCCCGCATATCTCGGGTCCGCGAGGGCCAGTTCCATTGTCATGACGCGGCGCTGCAACTGTTCCAGCGTCGCCCGACGGCCGCGAACAGCCGGGTCGTCAGAGGAGTAAAAGTCGATCACCAGCAATCCGGTCTGTTCGGCCCACTCGGCCCACGTCCCGTTAAGCTCTGCAAAATCAGCATCCGTGATTCCGCCAGGGATGAAACCGGGCAGAATGCCCTGCAAATCCTGATCGGATGTCTCACTCTCGTCATCGGCGCGAACCGTCGGCGCGGCTATCGACCCCGCAAAGACCACGACAGCGAGGGCAGCGACTGAGGGGAGCAGCGCCAGGAAATATCGGAGGGAGGAAGGTCGCTGTGTGGACGCGCGCATGTTTCGACTCACTGGAGGGGGAAGGAGACTCCGGGGGCTGATTCAATGACGTTGCTCACGAACGGAACTCCTACACCGCCGCGTGTCATTTCCATCGTCGGAGTTCGGGATCGCACGACGAACCAAATCCGACAAACACCGTTCCTCAGCGAACTGGAAAGGCGGAGACCTGACGATCTCGCCCGACTTCTGCTATCGTTCGCATCGGTTTCGATCCTCAAATCAGCAGAATCAGAGGTCGCGTGTGCAACGCCGGAGCGATCAGACCGGTGCTTAGGCCTCGTACTGCGGCAGCATGCGACCCGGACCTCTGGGAACTCTAGCGACTGACAACAGACTTAGCAAACTATGGCGACATTGCGGATTAGTGGAGGTACGATCGTTGACCCGGCCAACCGGGCGTCTGCCGTCGTCGGCGATCTTTGGATTCGGGACGGACGAGTGATCGAGCCTCCCTCAGACCCGGAGGGCTCGGCCGACCGCACGCTCGATGCGACCGGAATGATTGTGATGCCCGGCGGAGTGGACATGCACTGTCATATCGCCGGGCCCAAGGTCAACGCCGCCCGCAAGATGCGTCCGGAGGACAAACGCACCTCCCGGCCAGTCGTACGGACTCTCCACACGCGGTCCGGCACAACCGGCAGCGTACCCAGCACATTTGCGACAGGATACCTGTACGCCGGTTTGGGATACACGACCGCCTTCGACGCCGCCGTCCCGCCTCTGCATGCCCGCCACGTTCACGAAGAACTGCACGACACCCCCATCATCGACAAGGGCTTTTACGTCCTGATGGGGAACAATCACTACGTGCTCAAGCAGGTCGCCGCGGGCGAACCGGAGCGGCTCAAAGCCTACATCGCGTGGCTCCTCAATGCCGCCGGAGGATATGCCGCCAAGCTGGTCAACCCGGGCGGCGTCGAGGTTTGGAAAACGACCGGAGGCAACGCCGGGTCGATCGACGATCCGGTCACCCACTTCAACGTCTCCCCGCGGCAGATCATCCGCGAAGTCGCCCGCACGGTGCAGGAGTTGCAACTCCCGCATCGCGTGCACATTCACTGCAACAATCTGGGGGTCCCCGGCAACTGGCAGACCACCCTGGAAACGATGCACGCCCTCGAAGGACATCAGGGGCACCTCACCCACATCCAGTTTCACAGTTATGGCGGCGACCCCAACGACCAGCACACGTTCTGCTCGAAAGTGCCCCAATTGGCCGAGTACGTCAACAGCCATGACAACCTCACCATCGACGTCGGTCAGGTGATGTTCGGCGAAACGACCTCGATGACGGGCGACGGACCGCTCGGCTACTTCCTGCATCAGGTGTTCGGCCGCAAGTGGTTTAGTTCCGATACCGAGATGGAGGCGGGTTGCGGCATCGTGCCGATCGAATACAAGGACAAGTCCCTCGTGCATGCCCTGCAATGGGCGATTGGATTGGAGTGGTACCTGCTGATGGAGGACCCCTGGCGGGTTGCCATGAGCACCGATCACCCCAACGGCGGCTCCTTCCTCGCCTATCCGGAAATCATCGCCCTGCTGATGGACCGGGGGCTGCGGAAGGATGTGCTGAGCCGCCTGCCCGCCGGCGTCACGGACCGTTGCACGCTGGGAGACCTCAACCGCGAGTACACGCTGGAAGAGATCGCCATCATCACCCGAGCCGCCCCCGCCCGCATGCTGGGTCTCACCTGCAAAGGGCATCTCGGCCCCGGTGCCGATGCGGACGTCACCATCTATCAACCGAACGACGACAAACAGTTGATGTTCGAACTGCCCCGCTACGTGATCCACGCGGGAGCAGTCGTCGTCGATGACGGACAGATTCTCCCCCACACCGACGGGCGGCTGTTGCATGTCGCACCGAGTTTTGACGCCGGGTGCGTTCCCGATATCCAGGAGTGGTTCGAAGACAATTACAGTATCCGCTTCCGCAACTACCCGGTCGACGCGGCCTATCTCGGGCCAAACGAACTCATCGCCAGCAACGAGCCATCGATGTAATCGGCTGGCCAGAAATCTGAGTTCGGCGACTGGTTCGAAGTCGCATGACCAAACGCGTGGTCGGGATCGCGAAACGGGTAAACGTTTTCTTGACGTTGGGGCGTCAAACTGATGTCGGCCGTCGCCGTTGGCTCCGGGCTAAAGCCAATCCATGATTCCGGTTAGCCCGGAGGCATCGCCGACGGCGAATCACAGGCAATCCCCCCATCGTTAAGAAACGTTCGCCCTGGGATCAAGGAACCGTACGCTTGACGTTCCGTCCTTGACGCCAAACAATCACTGCCGTTTTATCGCGTAAAGCGAACCGCCGGATATTCGGCGGTGTCCCGAGGCCGGCGAGAACGGGCGCTGTTTGACCGGCTCTGTTTCACCGGCTCTGTTTCTCTGTCCGAAATCGCAGACCATGCAACTCTCCGCAACCGTCCAGAAGCTTAAGCCGTCCGCCACCATCGCCGCTGCCGCCAAGGCGAAGGAACTCAAGAGCAAAGGCGTCACGGTCTACGAGTTCACGCTGGGGGAGCCGGACTTCATCACGCCTGCGCACATCAGGGAAGCGGCCAAGCAGGCGATGGACGCCGGGAATACGCATTACACGCCCGCCGGCGGCACACTGGAACTCAAACAGGCCGTCTGCGACGCCTACCAACGGGACACCGGCCTTTGTTACGAGCCGTCACAGGTTGTCGTCTCCAACGGGGCCAAGCACTCGATTCACAACGTACTCACCGCCCTCTGCGGACCGGGCGACGAAGTCATCATCCCGGCTCCCTACTGGGTCAGTTACGCCGCTCTCGTCGAACTGACCGGGGCGACACCCGTCATCGTCCCGACAACCGAGGAGTCCGGTTTTTGCTTGTCCTCAGAACAGTTCGAGGCGGCGATCACCGATCGCACCAAGCTGCTCATGCTCAACAACCCCTGTAACCCCACGGGAGCCGCCTACAGCGTTGCCGGCCTGGAGGCGCTGGCCCGTGTCGCCGTCGACCGGGCCATTCCCGTGATGTCGGACGAGATCTACGACAAGCTCGTCTACGAAGGCAGCGAATTCAAGAGCTTCGCGACCTTTGGCGATGACGTCGCCGCGCTGACGATCACTGTGAACGGCGTCTCCAAGGCCTATGCCATGACCGGCTGGCGGATCGGCTGGACGCTCGCACCAGCCGACCTCTCCAAGGCGATGGAAAAGCTGCAAAGCCAGGAGACGTCCAACCCGTGTAGCGTCAGCCAATTCGCGGCCATCGCCGCGTTGAGTGGGCCGCAGGACTGTGTCGGCGACATGCTCACACAGTTCAGAGAAAGACGCGAGTACGTGCTGGGCCGTCTCGCCGAGATCCCCGACATCTCGCTCGCCACACCGGGCGGTGCGTTCTATGCGTTCTTCAACGTCAGTTCCTATTTCGGCAAACCGCTCGGCAGCGGCAAGGTCGTCGACAACTCCAGCGATTTCTGCACGGCCCTGCTGGAGGACGCCCACGTGGCGCTGGTCACCGGCGACGCCTTCGGTGCCCCCGGCTACGTCCGCCTCTCCTTCGCCACCAACCTCGACACCCTCCAGGCGGGCTTCGACGGACTGCAGACGTTCCTGAATCCGTCGTGATCAATGTGGGGACTCCTAACTCGCGTGTTCTTGGCTAAGAACAGGGTAGATTCATCGATGGTTTGCTGATCAATCGCAGCATTGCTAGACTTCATGGGACATTCACAACTGTACACATAACCAGACGGAGTGATTCATGCCTCGTGTTGTCGCCCCGGTGTCGACCGAGTTCCCGCTGACGCGCACACCGAGGGTGCTCGTGAAGCGCCGGAGCTATCGCAAGCTGATCGCATTTGGGTGGTATGGAGGGAAGTTCAGCCACCTTGGGTGGCTGCTCGATCACCTCCCCGACTGCCATCACTTCTGCGAACCGTTTGCAGGCTCAGCGGCCGTCTTGCTCAATCGAGCTCCGGCGCCGGTCGAGACGTACAATGACGTTGACGGCGAGGTTGTTAATTTCTTCCGCGTGCTGAGAGAGGAGACTGACGACGTCATACGAGAGGTCGCGCTGACCCCGTTTTCCCGCGAGGAATTCGCGGTTGCCCTGGAAACTCATGAGGGTATCACGGACCTCGAACGAGCCCGTCGCTTCTTCATCCGTGCGCGCCAAGTCCGCACCGGACTCGCGCAGACTGCATCGGTGGGGCGCTGGGCCAACTGCAAGAACACATCTCGTGCAGGAATGTCGGGAGTGGTGTCCCGCTGGCTCGGCAGCGTCGAGCAACTCCCCCTGATCGCAGAGCGGCTGCTTCGAGTCCAGATCGAGAACCGACCCGCTGCTGACGTCATCAAGCTCTATGATTCCGACCAGACGCTGTTCTATTGCGATCCTCCCTATCCCCATGAATCCAGGGGGGATTCGAAGGCGTACGCCTACGAAATGACCGACGATGAGCACCGCGAGCTCGCAGAGCAGCTCGACAATGTGCAAGGGAATGTCGCACTTTCCGGTTATGAATGCCCCCTGATGGAGGAACTCTACGGGCATTGGAACAGGATCGACGCGCCGCGAAAGCGCTGTCATTCCGTGAAGAAGTCCCGGCAGGAAACTCTCTGGACCAACTTCTGAGGGCTGAAATGGCGGACACGAATTTCCTGGAGCAATGTCGCCGCGTTCTCGCTGATCGGTGGGAGGCCGTCAACAAAGATGAAGGAATTGCCAGCGTCTCTGAGGAACTTCTGACGGCGGTGCAAGCTTGTGTCAATTCGAAGACTAAGACCTTCCGCTACGTCCTGCCAACACAACTCGTGTCAAAAGTTGCAGATCCAAGCATTGATGCCCGGTCCGTCCAAGCAGCATGGGGAAAACCGGGATCATTTGATGCCCGTTCTGTCGCTCATGAGGTCATCGTTCCGTTCGATCGCGAGCAACACAATGTCCTCGGCGGGGTAACCGTTCACACCTCGAACGAGGTTGGGTGAGCAATTCGTCTTTTCACAGATGGCGTTTTCTGCGACATCTCCTCCATGTCGCAGCGACCAACAGGACCGCCGATTTCTGAACAGCAGCTGGCCGGGTTGCCGGCC
>JAJDEI010000033.1 GCA_029259845.1 Planctomycetaceae bacterium
TTCTTGAAGTGCTTCAGTCCAATTCGTTACCTCCTTGAACCGCCCCAAGGACTACCGGATGGAGCGACCAGTTTCCGGGTGGGACTACCTCCCACTGAAGTCCCAAAGCCTTTTCACGGCACACGCAGAGCCTGACCTACCCGGCTGTAAACCCATTACACCGTTGGGATGAACCACAGGTTCCAGAATAAGACTACCCATGCAATTACGTACGAACCAAGACCTAGCGCCAACCAGTCTGCCTGGGCGTAAATTCCCCTGAAAAGCCGAATTGAGCCGATTAGACTGCACACAATTGGACTAACGGTCATTACGAGTATCGTGACAATACGGAGGTTGAAGACAAACATTGCCACCATATCTCCCCCAGCGTACTGTATCGGCCCGAAGCTTCCTGGAATAATTCTCAGCGCCGAAATCAGTACAAAGCCGATTGTCCATGCAGAGACTGACGTCAGAACGTAACTTCCAATCGCATCCGGTTGGGGCGAGTCACTTGGTTCAAGGCGTCGGTTCTCTCTTGTAAAAATGTATACCATAATCGTGACAAATGCCGCGATGAATAAGCCCGGCATGGCGAGTTTAGGCAGTGCAGCGAAAGCGAGAAGGTAAGCGGAAACACAAACAAGTGCAAGAAACACGGTCCTGAGACTGAAATAGAAACGCTTCTTGTTCATAGATACCCTGATACTAACGCAGGACGAAGTGCACTTAGCGCAGATTTGCCCCAGCTAGGTAGGTCAGGCTCCGCGGGTGGCCCAGCCGGTTCGGCTGGGTGCCGCAGGCACAGGATGTGTCACACTCGGCTTACGATTTGTTAAGGAACTTTCGGACGTCGAGTGTCGGTCATCTTGTCGCTTCGCGGCCCGGCCGAACGACCGGGCCACCGGCGAAACTCTGCTGCCTGGAGCAGCCACGGCTTCGTTGACTTCTGTGCTCATCATGTGAGTTCCCGGATCGGTTCGCCTTCATCCAGCACGTACTGGGGACGGCCTTGGGGATCGGGGAGAGTGAGCTTTCTGGCGTTGAGGCCGAGGGTTTGGTAGAGGGTGCAGAAGACGTCTTTGTAGTGGACCGGGCGGGAGAGGACGCTGCCGGCGATGCGGTCGGTTTCGCCGATCACGACGCCGGTCCGCAGACCACCGCCGGCGAGCAGACACGGGCCGACACGGGGCCAGTGGTCGCGGCCTGCTTTGGCGTTGATGTTGGGAGTCCGCCCGAACTCGCCCCAGACGACGATCGTGACGTCGTCGAGCATGCCGCGATCTTCGAGGTCGGTAACGAGGGCGTGCAGACCGTGATCGACGATTGGCACGATCTGACGCAGGCGGCGAAAATTATTGGTATGCGTGTCGAAGTCGCTGATGGAGACGCTCACCACTCGGACCCCCGCTTCGATCAGCCGCCGGGCGAGCAGAAACTTCTGGATCGACTTGGGTCCCTCGGCCGTGTACAGCGCGAGCGGTCCGTTAAGTGGCGGGCCGGTGTAACGCTCGCGGGTTCGCGGGTTTTCGCGAGTGAGGTCGAGGGCTTCGGCCAGTCTGCCGGAGGTGAGGATGCCGGCGGCCTGTTGTTGGAACTGGTCCATTGCGTCCATCATGCCGCTCGCGTCGAGGTCGCGTCGAATGCGGTCCAATCCGCCCAGTAGTTGTTGCCGGTCGTCGAGCCGCCCCACCGAGAGGCTCTCGTTGAGGGAAAGGCTCAGCCGGTGTCCGTCTCCCTGACGTTTGAGCTCCCCCTTCATCCGCTCTTCCAGTTCGCGGGGGAACATCTCACTCAGGTCCGGTCGGAACGGTTGATAGGAGGGACCGAGGAAACCGGGCCGCGCACTGTTGCGGACAAGCGGGCGTCCCTGCATCAGGTCGATGAACGCGGGCGCAGGATCGTCCGGCCGGCCTTTCAGCTTCGCGATCACACAGCCCATCGCAGGCCGCCCGCCCAGGGACGCCATGGCCTTCACGCCGAAGCCCGACTGGCATTGAAAGGCGTGATGCTGGCCGTCCGATCCGACCAGCGTCCGGATGAAGGCAAAGCGGCCGGCAATCGACGCCACGCGGGGCATCAGCTCGCTCAGTTGCAATCCGGGCAGCGTCGTCGCGATGGGAACCAGGTCCCCTCGCACCTCGACGGGTGCGAGGGGCTTGGGATCGATCATGTCCATCTGTGGCGGCCCGCCGTCCAGATGGATGTTGATGATCGACCTACTCGAGCGTCCGATGCCTGCAGCGTCCTCCGCCCGCAAAAGGTCAGCGAGCGTCCATCCGCAAAAGCCGAGCGATCCGATCGACAGAAACGCTCGGCGAGACACTCCGTCACAGTGGCGATACGATTGCCCGGCAAGTGTCAGCATCTAGATAACCCCCGCTGATCTTGATGGCCATCGTTCGATGATAGCAGGATCACGCTCGTTCCCCAAACCTGGAATGGAATTCTAATGAGAGCGGGTGCCCACAGGCGTTTCACCCCTTGGGTGCATTGAACGGAACAGGCGCAGGCTTCATCATCCCTGTTCGTATTTCATCCACTCAGGAGCAAGGTTCCGTGCCGGCAGTTTATCTTCATGAAGTCACCGTGACGGCCGACGATATCGATCGGCAGGGGCACGTGAACAATCTCGTGTATGTCCGCTGGATGCAGGATGCGGGGGTCGCGCATTCGGCCGCACAACAATGGCCGCAGAACCGGTATTCGGATGCGGGCATCGGTTGGGTCGCCAAGTCGCATCACATCGAGTACGTCAAACCGGCCTACGAGAGTGAGCAGATCGTCGTGCGCACCTGGGTCGCCGACATGAAGCGGGCTTCATCGGTACGACGGTATCGGATCATGCGTCCCGCGGACGACGCCCTGCTGGCGGTCGCGGAAACCAACTGGGCGTTCGTGAAACTGGGCACCGGCACACCGGCCCGCATTCCGCCGGAGGTCACGGACTGCTTCGAGGTCGTCGACGAGTGAGCCGTCGGCAGCCGGTATCTCAACAGGAACCGCAGGTTAGCAGCCCGTTGAAAAACTCATTCTGACTGCAAGCGGTCAAAACTCGTCAGCTCGGCGTCGCCAAATCTCGACGTATCTAGGGATATGTCTGCGATTCGGCTCCTTGATCTGACGAGTTTTGCCGCGCTCTCGCCGACGAAGCAGTTTTTCAACAGACTGCTAG
>JAJDEI010000321.1 GCA_029259845.1 Planctomycetaceae bacterium
TCGTGGAGACGCTGCTGAGCGTGATCGAAACCTGTCGCCAGCAGAACCGTAACGTCTTCACCTTCGTCACCGACGCCGTCAAAGCCCACTTCGCCAGCCAACCACCCCCCACCCTGCTATCCGGGGTGTGAACGGTTACGACGGTCACCGGGAACGTATTGAAAGAAGAGGGCCAGGTGACCTGGCTCACGCCGACAAAGCTCGCTGTCGTTGAGTAGGACGGACTGTTTGGGGAGCGTCGCAGCGGGGAAGGCCGCTTTCATCGCCGCCGACCTTGCCGCCACGCGGTCGTACTCGTGTGGCGTCGTCCGCTGCCGGCGGGATCAGTCGCCGACGGATTGGAGTTCGCGGCTGAGGACAGCGCGTACGCTGTCGAGCATCCGCCGGATGCTGCGGTCGGACGTCTGCAGTTGGTTGGCGATCTCCATCTGGCTGTAGCCTTCCATGCGCAGCTCGAGCAGCATGGCGTGTCTGGCGTCGAGTTTCTCGCTGACGCTTTCAATCATCTCCGCGAAGATGAAGGCTTCGACCGGCGACGGGGTGTTCGCGAGTTTTTCAAGATGAAAGTCGTCCGGCAACGAGTTGTCGCGACGGGTGACCTCCTGCGCAGCGTCCCGCTTGGCCGCCGAATGCCGGCGGACCTGGCTGCGGAGCTTATTCAGGGAGATGGTGACCAGCAGTTTCCAGACGTCTTCATCTTCGTCGAACTGAAACTGCCCCTCTCGCACACGGCGAAAGAACGAGCGGCAGGCCGATTGCAGCACGTCATCGGCGTCCGTCCGCGCCCGCAGCCGGTCGGAAAGCTGGCTGCTGACAATGCCCGAAAGACGTTCGACATATCGTTGGTAAAGCTGGCTGGCGGCGTCCTGATCGCCGTCCCGCCAACGCTCGATGAGTTCTGTCGACGCTTGTGACATTCTGACTCCGAAAAAATGCTGGGGATGGGAATCTGCCACACCCGGCAAAGCGACTCGTGCGTTGGACGGGACCCACTTGGACCGCCGCAACGCATGTCGGGATCCAGGCATACGCCACCCGTGGCCCACGCTGGGCAACCCGTGTGGCCGTGGGATCTTCCGGCAAACCCGTCAGCCTAATTCTCGCATAACCATGTCCCTCCGGCCACTGGGCTCGGCCCAGAATTGTATCGGAGGCCGCCCAGTCGGACAGCTCACCCCCCGGTTTTCTGCCATTTCTGTAACTGTTTCCCCGCATGAAGGAGTCCGCCGTCAACCTCGTTCCCAAACTTCGTTTGGGAACGCACTTCCGCGAAACTCTGTTTCGCGAGCGGCAAAGCAGAGCTTTGCAGGACGTGTGTTCCCCAGCCGGAGCTTGGGAACAAGTGATGTCTTTCGTACTTCAGACGGCTCCAGTGTTACCCATTTCCCAACATGGGTGAGGACATGCGGGGGACCGTCGCGAAGCGATGCGCTGAATGCTCGATGTCGGTAGATTGTCGCGGATGATGCGAGACCCAGGCCCGGTGGGCCCGCCGGCCTGGGTGCCGAAGCGACAAGAGGGTTCACACTCAGCCGCCGGGCGTTCCCGTACACGTGGGCCGACGCCACTGCAGGTGCGCGCGGACTGCATCGCCGACAACAATCTGGCTGAGCTGGCCGACGGGGAGGGCCGCTTCTCGCCGCCCGGCAGACGAATCGCCCGAAAAGAACGTCTTCGGCTTTGTTGGAGATGGGTTGGAGAGTTGACGCACCGCTCTTCCGGTGGCCGGCCCCCTCTTGGCGTTGAGGAGCAGGTTGGCGAGGCCGTGCGTCTTGATCGTCCCCGCGGGAGCCGGCGGAATGGAAACGTGTTCCACTGGATTATTCGTGCTGGAGTGCCTCGACGGGGTCGAGTTGGGCGGCGCGGCGTGCGGGATAGACGCCAAAGCTAATTCCAACCACGAGCGCAACACACAGCGACAGAGCGGGTGACCAGAACGACACGATCGTTGTGCGTCCGAAAATCCAACTCACCGCTTGCGGCAACGCCAGCCCGAGCACGAGGCCCAGCAGGCCGCCGGTCAGCGAGAGGAACGCGGTTTCGATCAGGAACTGCCAGACGATGTCCCGACGTCGCGCTCCCAGCGCGCGGCGAATGCCGATTTCCCGTGTCCGTTCGGTGACGGTGGCCAGCATGATGTTCATGATCCCGATGCCGCCCACGAGGAGTGAGATGCCGGCCGTCGATCCGAGGAGCAGGCTGAAAATCCGCTGCGTCTGCTCGGCCTGTTCGATGAGTTCCAGCGGGATCGTCACCGCATAGTCCCCCTTGGGGTGGAATTCGGCCAGCATGCCTTCGAGGACGCGAGCCGTCGGTTTCACATGTTCAAGGCCGTCAATCTGCACGGTGATCTGGCTGAGCTCGACGCGTTCGAACGATTGGGAACCGGCTTTGCCGAAAAAGATGATTTCGCCGAAGCGGGCACGGTCGGTTGTGATGGGAATATAGACGTCGCGATTGAATTCCTGGCCGCTGAGGCTGGAGCCCGCACCGCCGGTCGGAGCTTTGTACTTTGTGACTCCGATGACCTGGTAATAATGTTTGGGGCCGACGCGGATCGACTTGCCCATCGCGTTCTGATAGGGAAACAACCTTTCCGCAAGTTCGGAGCCAATGACGCAGACGTTCCGCAACCGACCGAGGTCGGTGTCTTCCAGGAAACGGCCCTGGGCGAGTTGCAGACTGGTGAGTTGCAGATACTCCGGCGTCGCTCCGACGACGCGGCCTTCGAGGCCGCGGTCGAGGAAGCGAATTTCCTGACGAAACTCACGGAGCGGCGTTGCGCCGGTCACGCTGGGAATCGTGAGGCGGATGCGATTGAGGTCCTCCCACGACAGGCCGTAGGCGAGGACTCGCTGTGTTTCTTCGCTTTGTTTGCGCGTCTCCTCGATCGGCTTGACGCTTTGCACGATCAGATTGCGCACGCCCAGAGATTCGATCTGTTGATACGCTTCGTAACTGGCTCCTTCGGCGATCGCCAGCATGACAATTACGGATGCGACTCCAAACACGAGTCCCAGGACCGTGAGAAACGACCGGAGCTTATAGAGCGACAGGCTGCGCACGGCCATCCGGAGCAAGGGCAGGACCAGCAGGAAGCGGCGCAAGAGGGCCATCGTTTACTGACAATTCGCGACGGGGGAGCAGCAATCTCGGGCGATCGTTTCACGGCTTTGCACGGGCATCGGGTCAGGCCTCTTCCTGCGATCCGCTCTTGGAGCTTTCGTCAGACTTGCCGGTCGTGCCGGGGGAAACGGCGGGCGATGGCTTGTCGGCCGCCGGAATTTCTGTCGCCGGAACTTCAGACGCCGGTTCGTCAGACGCCGGCTCGTCAGACGCCAGATTGTCGAATTCCGAGTCTTCCGAGCGATCCTCACTTTGCTGCGGGGACTTGTCGTTGTCGAATTCTTCGGCTCCGCGCACCCTCGCATCCAACGCGACAACCATGCCTTCCTCAAGGCCCGATATGATCATCAGGAAGCGATTGTTGCTCTGGCCGATTTCGACGGGCCTCCGCTCGTAGCCTGTGCCGGTTTTGAGATAGGCCAGCTGCTCGTGTTTTTGCTCGGTCACGGCCTGGACCGGCACCGCGAGCACATCGGACAAGTCATCCACGAGGATCTCCACCTCCGCAGTCATGCCCGGCCGCAGCGGGACGGACGGCGTGTCGTCCAGCGTGACGATGGTGGTGTACTCCTTGATGCCGGCGCTGAGATAGTTGTCCGATTCCGACAACTGGGCAACGCTTTTGACCGTTCCCGGGAATGACTGGTTGGCGAACGCTTCGACACGAATGACGGCCTTCTGTCCGGCTTTGACCTTCCGGATCTCAGCTTCGTGAACTTTCGCCTTCACCTGCATCTGCGCCATATCGGGCAGTGAAAAGACAACCTGTCGCTGATAGACGGTTCCCCCTTCGCGGATGCGCCGGGACTCGCTCCACCACTCTTCGTTGGCGTAGGCGACCACGCCATCCTGTTCCGCGATGATTTCGCATTTCTCTTGTTGCTGCAACTTGTCCTTGAGATTGGCCTCCTGCAATGTGAGCGCGCCTTGGGCGGCTTCGTATTTGCTTTGGGCCTTTTGAACATTGGCGGCCGCCGTGGCGTTCGCACGCACGAGTTTTCTCTTGGCCTCCGCAAACTTGGCCTCGAATTCAGTGAGCTTGCGTGTGTAGTCGTAGTTCTTGAGAACGTCGAGGGCGCGCTCGTCACGGGCCACGTTGAACTTGGCGGAATCCACGGACTGTCCGGCGGCGCGGAGTTGCTTCGGCTCGCGGAAACCCTTCTTGACCAACTTTCTTGTGTTGTCGTAGACATCCTGGGCTTCGTCGAGTGCCACCTTGGCCAGGGCGATCTTTCCCCTCAAATCACTCTCCTCGACTTTGGAGTCGCCCTCTTTGTATTTTTCCAGGTCGAGTTCCGCGAGAGTCAGTTCGAGCTGCGCTGCGGCGATCTCACTTTCGCCCTTGTTCTTTTCGATCTCAACTTCCTGCCGCGTGGTGTCCACCTCTCCTGTGGCCTGGTTCACTTCGATCTCCGCTTGGGCGATCGCCTTGTTGATCTCCGAACCGTCAAAACGGACGACGATGTCGCCTTTCTTGACCGTGTCACCCTCCTCGACGATGAAGATAATTTTGTTTTCGTAGCCGTGGAGTTCACACGTGCCGTTGACGGTCTTCTGGCTTTCCAGAGTGCCGCGGTCACTGACGGTGATCCGCAGGTTCCTGCGCGAGACCGTCCAAGTGAGTGCGTCGTCGGCCTCATCGCCGGCCCACGAATCCCAAACGAACCATGTCCCAATTCCCGTCGCGGCCAGCGCCCCCATGAGGGCGGCCCATTTAAGGAGAGGCCGCCGTCTCCGGACCGGCTTCTTCCCGGGCGAGGTCTCCGCCTCCGTTGGGGAGTGCTCCGTCGGGGAGTGTGATTCCTTCGGCCGTGTCAGAGGACTCGTTGTCATTGATCCAGTTTCCAAAACCATCGACCTGCAGCAGTCCCAGGTCTCGAAACAGGTTCATGCGGGCCGTCTCATACTGCACGTAACTTCCGATCAGGCTGTTTTTTCGCTCCAACAGCGTTTGCAGCGCCTGCAGCAGATCGCGTGTGAGGCTGGAGTTGGGTTCCTTGGACTTCCGTACGTTGAACTGTGCTTCTTCGACCTGCCGGGTGGCCGTGATCAATTGTTGCCGACTGATGTCGAATTGGAACCGCCGAAACTCAAGTGCTCGCAAATCGTTGCGGATTTGTTGTTCGATGGCATCCTTGAATTGCATGTAGTCGCGGCGTTCCCGCTGATAATCGATCTGTGCCGCCCGATAGGCGTTGCGTTCGGCGCGGCGATTCAACGGCCCGTCGAACCGCAGGCCCGCTCTCAGTGTACTCTGGGACGCATCGAAGCGAAACGGGTTATCGAATTGGGGATCGGTCCGCAAATCCGCCTGGAGGTTCAGGTCCAGGTCGCTTTCCAGCAGATCGGCGGCCACTTCCACGCGCCGGTATGCGTCGACAACCTGGGCCTTCGCGTTCATCAGGTCCAGCCGATTGATTTCGGCGAGGGAGATGGCCATTGGCCCCGACATGTCGAATCGCTCGATGCGAACCAGATACACGCGAACCTGCGTCTGGATTACGAACAGATCCGCCAGAAACTCGCGCAGTTTTTCCCCGCTGAGCAGGCCGAGATCGTCCCAGGCCTCGTCGAGCCGGCCCTCGTCAATCCTGGCAACCGCGCGGCCGAGAATCCGGCGGTCCTCGTCCATCGTTTTGATGATCTCCGACAAGGCTTCCGCGAGCCGGTCGGCGAGTTTGAGCCGCCGCCCATATTCGTCCTTTTCGTGTTCGCGGAGTGCCGCTTCGCCTTGGGTGAGCTGTGCCTGCCAGGATGCCAACTCGTCGCGTAACCGGTCCGATAACGGAGACACCGCGTCGAGCACTTCCGACAGGCCGCGCGCGATCCCGCGAAGCTGGTCCGTTGTGGGCGGGTTGTCCTCGTCGTTCTGAAGCAACTGCAAACGCAACTCCTCGTTGCGATCCGTCACCTCCCGCAGCCGCGGATCATCAAACTCAAACGGTGCGAGTACGGAATCATCCAGCTCCATCGCGAGTGTGGGAGGAAGCCCCAGATTGATCTTGAATGTATCCAGCGCCGTTGCCAGCGCCTGCCTGGCGGCCAGTAAATCAAGACGCCCCTGGTCATATTGCTGGAACACCTGATCCACCTGGATGGGCGCCACCAAACCGGCGGCGGCCAACGCGATGTGTTCCTCCAGGTTGCGGTTCAGGCTCTCCACGTTCTCTTCCTGATTGCGGATCGCCTGCGCGACTCCGAGCAATCCGAGATAGCCGTTACTGCCAACGATGTTCACATAGAATTCACGCCGAAACCTGGCATAGTCGCGCAGTTCGTAGAGCAGGTTGCGTTCCGACTGGGTGAGCGGCTCGAGCTGGATTTCCCGGAACGCCCGTCGCAGCAGCGGCTGCAGAAACTGCAGCGACAACGCCGACGAGACGCGGCTCACGCCTCCCGAGAATTCGTAGACAACGAGGTTGGAGAAGTCGGCCAGAAACTGGCCGCCCCATGCGAATCGCCGCGAGAATCCGATGTCGTTGTTGTTCCGCAGCAGCCGGAATCCCCCCGGCGGATCGCCCCCGCCAAACTCCTCAAATTCGATCCCGGTCCCGGCAGCCCACTGGGTATCGAACTGAAACCGTTCCAGCGACAGGTCGAGCGACCGAAGATAAACCTGCTCGACGGCGAACTGGTATTCGCGGCTGTTCAACAAAGCCAGTTGAATGGCGGTCTCTTTTCGCAGCTCCACGGCTCCGCTTTCACCGCGCGGCAGGAGTGACTCCCAATGGGAGAATTCGACATCCTCCAGTTCGCCACGGCGCTGCCAGACCCGTGACCCGCGAAAACGATAGGGGCGGCGCATGAAAGACGCGGCGTGCGGATCATCGGGCGGCAGCGGACCGCGGTCCGGATCGGAGAAATCCGCCATCCGCGATCGCGGATCCGCTTCGACTAGGCGATCCGGAAGCATCCATTCCGGACACGTCCGCTGGCTGATCAATTCCGCCGTTTCGAGATCAGCCGCCTCGCGGTAATGGTGCCGCGTACAACCAGCCGCGAAGACAACCCCGCCCAGCGTCAGCAGGCTGACGAACAACCTGAGCGTGAGCCGCTCGTTTGTGGGCATCGCTGCTTCGCCGCGGGTCACCAGGGGCGCCCAGACCGGCAACAACTGCCGGTGCGCCGGACCGGCGCAAGGGGACGTATGATCGATATCGTCCATACAACCGCGTCCGCTTGACTTGCCGACAAGCCCCGGCAGCCCGTGACCCCGAATTCCATCGGCACCGGCACGGCTGCATGGCCGGTTCACGAATGTGACCAACCTCCGGGTATCGTCTCACGAAAACGGCGAGTTGGTCCCGGCGCCAGACGATCTGAAGTCCGGATCGGCAAGATGCGGAACGCGTCGATTGTGGCGATCGGGCGAGAAAACGACGTGCCAGCCTTCGGGGGATCACTCCGCGTCGTCGGTTTCCATGCCCAGTTGCTTCATCTTGCGGTAAAGGTTCGAACGGTGCAGGCCGAGGAGGCGGGCCGTTTCACTCATGTTCCCGTTGACCCGTTTTTTCGCCTTGCGAATGTACTCCCTCTGAAAGCGGTTCGTCGCTTCCGAGAGGCCGAAATCACCCGACAGGAAATCGATGTCCTCCGCGTCCGGGCTGAGGATGAACGCCAGGTCGTCCACCTCGACCTGATCCCCGTTCGACAGAAACGCCACCCGTTCCATCAGGTTTCGCAGTTCGCGAACGTTGCCCGGCCAGTGATGCGCCTGGAGACGCCGACGGGCGTCCGCCGTGATCCCCATTGGCTTGCGGTTGGCCTGGCGGCTGAAATGCGCGAGGAAGTGCTCCGCCAGCGGTTGGACGTCTTCCGGGTGTTCGCGCAGCGGGGGGATGTCCAGGGTCACCACGCTGAGCCGGTAGTAGAGATCTTCTCGGAATCGTTTCTCGCGCACCGCCTCGATGAGATTGGCGTTCGTGGCGGCCACCACACGGGCATTGATGGGAATCGCCTGGGAGCCGCCCACGCGGGTGATGACTTTCTGTTCCAGCACACGCAGCAGCTTGGCCTGCCCACCCGGGCTCATGTCGCCGATTTCGTCGAGGAACAGCGTGCCTCCGTCGGCCAGTTCAAACTTGCCGGCACGGGTGTCCTGGGCATCGGTGAAGGCCCCTTTTTCGTGGCCGAACAGTTCGCTTTCCAGCAGCGTTTCGGTGAGAGCCGCGCAGTTGACGGCGACGAACGGATGGTCGGCCCGCGTTCCCTGGTAGTGCAGCGCCTGCGCGGCGACTTCCTTGCCGGTGCCGCTCTCGCCCAGGATGAGGACCGGAAGGTCGGTCGCCGCCAGCCGGCTGATGGACGCCCGCAACCCGGCGATGGGGGCACTGTCGCCAACGATGTGGACGCGTTCGACGACCGCTTCGGTCAGTTGCTGATTGCTGCGAATGAGTTGCTCACGCTCGCGGACGTTTTGCACGACGGTCGCAACCTGCAGGCCGAAATCCTGCAAGGCCCGTTCGTCCGACGCGTCGAAGCGTCCTTCGTTCCGGTTGATCAGCTCGAACGCCCCGATGCGGTGCTCCTCACTGTCGATCAGCGGCGCACAGAGCAGGGTCCGGGTCTTGTAGCCGCCCTGCTTGTCGACACTCTGGTCGAATCGCCGGTCGGCGTAGGCGTCGTCGACGCGGATCGTGCGACCGGTTTGAATGACTTCTCCGACGATGCCCTGGTGGTCCGGGAGCCATAGTCGTCCTCCCTCAACACCCAGTGCCGGACAGGCGACGAGCTGCCGCTGATCGCGGTCCCAGAGGAAGATACTCGCCCGGTCGCAGCCGAGCAGTTGCGTCGCCTTGTCGGCGATGCGTTCCAGCAGGGGCAACGTTTCCGTTTCGCCGGCGAGTTCGTGGGCCAATTCGAGCGTGCCCCGCAAGCGGTCGGCCTCTTGCTGTTGCGCCATCTGCTGCCGGACCAGGGCCAACGAACGCGACAGGACTCTCGCAATCATCCACGCTGCGGCGAGCGAATCACGACGAAGGTGCCGCCCCTGCGTGACGAACACGTGGCCCGGGCAATCGGGCAACGGCACAACGACCGCTGCTGAGTCTTGGCCGGCCGCGTCCTTGACGAATCCGGCAGACTCCCGGTCCAGCGCCTCGGACATCGCCGCACCGGGCAGGTCGCTTTCAGCGACATGGCTGCTCGCTGCGATGGTCTTCCATTCCGGCACCCTTCGGGCGACGGCAGACCATTCTCCGTTCAACTCGACAGCGGTTTGAGGGAGCGCACGTTCGAGCAACTCCGTGGGGGAGTGGGCACTCACGGTGATCGCGTCCAGCCGATCACACAATTGCACTAGAGAGGCGTGCGGAAAGTCGCGAGAGAGCCACGCGGACTCACTCCAAGTCATCCAAGTGACTGACACTGGCGGATTGCCTCATGCAGATTGACGAGCCAACGAACGGATAAGTTGTCAAGGTGATAACAGACACGCGCCATCATTTCTAGGTCGGCAGGGCAAGCGTTTTGTTGAAATTGGGGCGGTGCACCGACGTCGACCGCCGCCGTTGACTCCGGGCTGACGCCAACCCATGATTTCTGTTAGCCCGGAGGCAACGCCGACATCGAACTGCCGACAATCTGTCCAGGTCGACCGCTGAGACGGCCAACAGGCCGGCCCTTCTCCCGATTGGGAGATCTGAGCATAAAGTCGTTCGTCTGACGATAGTTTGGCCGAGGCATGCGACCGGATCCCCGCGCCGGACAGGAGGCAACGTGATTCTGGACGATGAGTCCCTGAACGATCTCTTGAGGTCTTCGTCCTGTGTGACCTAAACTGGGGATGGGCCTCTCGCAATGTGCCGGGATCCCGAGTTGCGAGATCGCCGAAACCACAAAGCCACTCAAGGTTTTCGTATCGCCCCCCCCCCGGCAGGGATGCTCTTTGAGACGACGTGCGGCGGCGTTCGGTGCCGCGATTCTTCCCTGCTGAACGGCGATCATCTGTCTCATCGGAAAGATCCCCATTCCTTCCTGAACGAAACGGCAGAACCAGGAGCCATTCAGCGGTGACGCTCATCTGTTTCGACTGAGCATTGAGGCACTGCGCCCTGGCCGCACGTACGAACACGGTCCGTTCTTCTGTTGTCGATCGCTCGCGTCGATCCACTGCCTCAGCGGTTGGGTCGGTCAGGCTCCTGCCTGACGCCAATGAATCGCGAACGTTCGAATCACCGTTCGCGTCAGGCAGGAGCCTGACCAACGTCGCCGCGTCTTCTTTCCGTCGCCCGTGTCTTTCGCCAGGGCGACCGATTCCGTCAGGAGCCGGCGTCGGTGTTCCCGGTTGCTTTTTCCGGTGCTTCGCTTTCGAGCCGTTTGATCCGGATGTGACGAAATCGGACCGGTTCGTTGTGCCCGGCGAAGCCGAAGTGACCGGACGTGAGGGTCCTGCCGGGGTGTGGCGTGCCGCCCATGAAGTCGGTCACCTGGCTGACGTCGCCGTCCAGAATGACCGTGCCGTTGAGTTCGACTTTGATGCGGGGTCCGACGACGGTCACTTCCTGGAAATTCCACTCGCCCGTCGGCCTGAGATAGCCGTCATGGGCGGGGATCATGCCGTACGCCGATCCGTGTGCCTGCCGCGGGTCGAGACGCCCGCCGTACCGCGGATGGTTGGTGTCGAGGACTTGCAATTCCGTCATGCCGTCATAGGCGGCGTTGCCCTGCCCCGGATAACGAATGGCGAGTCCGTTGTTGCCCCCCGGCGGAAGACGGAATTGCAACCGCACCTGAAAATCCTCGTAGACGTCGTCGGTGTAAATGTTCCCTCCCTGCCCCGGCTTGCAAACGATGGCTCCATTGACGACTTCGTAGTTGTCGACCGGCCCCTGCCAACCGATGAAATCCTTGCCGTTGAAGACCGGCTGGTAATCGTCGTCGCCGTGAGAGGCGAGGATGAAATTCGCCTCGCCTGACGGGATCTCGCGGACAAACAGATTTCGCCAACGGATCTCGCCGCCGTGTGTCTGTAATTGAATGCGCCCGGTGCGGAACAATGGCAGGTCGCGGTTCCAATAGTTATCCATGAGGGCATGATCGACAACGAGCCGGTCGTTCATCCACACGCTGGTCCGTTCGCCGACTTGCACGATCCGAAATCGGTTCCACTGGCCGAACGGCTTGTCCGCCAATACGAGCGGGTCCCGTCCGGGGGCGCCGTCGGGATTATTGAACAGCCCTCCGGACCCTTTGTCCGCTCCCCGTGCCCACTTTCCGCCCGCTTCGGTCCAATCCCAAATCTGCACCTGCGGCGTGCCTCGCAGATAGATCCCGCTGTCCGCCAGCGGCACCGTGCGATATTCGATCAGCAGTTCGATGTCGCCGTACTCGCGGTTGGTGGTGAGATACGGTCCCTTCCCGTCGTTGACAAGCTCGCCGTTTTCAACGGTCCAGTGGGCGACCGTCTCTTTCCACCATCCTTCGAGATGTTGCAATTGTTCCTCGTCGGACAGGGCGGCGAGCTTCTGCGGATCGAAGTGCGGCATGCCGTGCCAGCCGGCGAGGTCTTCGCCGTTGAACAGCGCGTGAAAACCGGCCGGAGCTTCGGCCTCCGCCGCCGCCACGGAAGGGAAGGCGGCGAACATTCCGACCAGTCCTGTTCCCAGAACCGCTGCCAGGCTCACAGTTGCGAGCCTCTTTGCTGTCACACGTCTCATGGTGTCTCCCTCTGATCAACCGACCACAGCGCCGCAACGGTCAGATTGTCCGGGCCGCTGATTTCGTCGGGGTCCTGAAATCGTAAAAATGAATGCTGAGTCCGTTGCTGTCGACCTTTCATCCTACCGGAGCGTCCAATCGGACGCGAGTGGCCCAAGGGTTGTCAGCGGCGGCTGCGCTGTTGGGGTGTTGTTTGGGGTGTTGTGTTTGTGGCGTGAGTGGAATCGTGTTCCCCGCCGGGATGGCGTTCGGTGCAGCCGTTGGCATCGCGAATGGTTGGTTTCTGCCTGCAAGGCGAACGAGTTTTTGACGATGGGGGACCGTCGGCGATTCCCCGTCGGCGTTGCCACCGGGCTAAGAGAAAAAACGGATCGGAGTTAGCCCGGAGCCAACGGCGACGGACGACATCGGTGTGACGCCCCAACTTCAACAACACGTTTGCCCCGGCGATTGCCTGGAAGACACCCCGGCTCTCAAAAAGCATGCGCCAACTCCTCGCCGCCCGTTGAAAAACTCGTTCGGGTTGTGAGCGGTCGAAACTCATCATCTCGGCGTCGACGATTATCGACGTCTCCGCGGACATGTCTGCGATTCGGCTCCTTGATCTGACGAGTTTCGCCGCGCTCTCGCCGACGAAGCCGTTTTCCACAGACTGCGAACCAAGTCACAACGCAACCTGCTCCGCCTGAGCATCGCATGCACCGGCGCGGCGGCCACTGCGTTATTCAAGTGGACGCCCAACTGCCGCCGCCCAGTGATGCCGGTCGCTGAACAGACGCGGCACGGGGCAGACGCGACACTGCTTCGGGCGGATATGAGCAATTCGCAGGGGGGGGGCATCGCCGCGATGAACTCAGATGTCGGAAGGCGGGGTTCCGTTTCCTCCACGCCCACGTTCAACTTCGGTCATCAACTTCGGTCATCCACTTCGGTCATCCACTTCCGACATCCACAGTCCGGCCGCGCGGACCGGTTGTGGCACGGAAATCCGCGACTGCCCCGCCCCGGTGATTCACTGTCCGAGGGCTTGTCGTCTCGGTCCTTGCCCCTCACAATTCCGATGAGGGGAAAGAGCCACCGTGAGCAGCACAACAGCGATGACGGCCGACGAGTTCCTGGAGTCTCGGTTTGAGCTTCCGGAGGGGGGGCAATGGTCGGAACTGGAGGCGGGGGAACCCGTTCATCTGAGCCCGCCCGACGTGGACCACGGGAACGTGGTGCTCAACCTGTCGAAGGCGTTTTCGGAGTGCGTGCATTCCTCCGATCACGGCTACGCCTGCTTCGACCTCGGACTCCAACTCGCCCGCCGCCCGGACACGGTCCGTTTCCCCGCGGCCTGTTTCTTCGATGCCGGTCCCCGCTTCGCAGAGAGCGACCGGGAGGCCACGACCACCGTACCCGCCCTCGTCGTCGAATTGGCCTCGACGGCCGACAGGCAGCGAATGCAGCCGGAACGTTCTCTGCAATACCTCGCCTGGGGCGTCCGAACCGTATGGACGATTCACCCTCAGCAGCAAACGGTGAGTATCTTCAAATCGGATCAGCCCGACCGAACATTGGCCGGCTCGAAATGGCTGACGGGCGACAGTGCCCTCGCCCGGTTTCGCGTCCAGGTCTCCACGCTGTTTGCGGAGCCGTCATGGTG
Organism: Planctomycetaceae bacterium; assembly: GCA_029259845.1. Lineage (GTDB taxonomy): Bacteria > Planctomycetota > Planctomycetia > Planctomycetales > Planctomycetaceae > JAHBXU01. The sequence continues at coordinate 13,430 of JAJDEI010000321.1, forward strand.
GCTCGGCCAGTCGGAACCGAGCCAATGATCGACCTCACGCATGGGGCCATCCTACGGCGATCTAGTTTGGCGTCGGGTTGAATTGCACATTGCAGTTGAGCAGGGATTGTTCCAATTCTTTCACACCCTGCTCGGTGACTTTCGTGCGCCGGACGTCGAGCCCGGTCAGGTTTTTCAGACTCCGCAGCTGTGACAGCCCAACGTCAGTGAGCTTGGTCCCCTCCAGTGCCAGACTCTTCAGCCCTTCCAATTTTGCCAACTGTGCCGCTCCGGCGTCGGTGATTGCGGTGTATCGGAGCGAAACGTGCGTCAGGTTGGGCAACGACAGCAGCGTGACCAGTCCCGCGTCGGTGACGCCCGTCCCCTGGAGATCAAGTTCCGCCAAACTGGGCATCTCGACCAGGTGCACTAAGTCCGAGTTGTTGAGCGCGATCCGTCGAACGTGCAACCGGGACAGTCGCGGGAGCGCCGATAGATGTCGCAGCCCCGCGCCGGTCACTTGGGTGTCACTCAGTTCGAGGTCGAACAGCTTCTTCCATTGGCTGACGATTTCCAGGCTGGCGTCCGTCACGCCCGTTCCTTCGAGGGAGAGTAGTTCGAGGGCGGCAAGGCCGGTGAGGTTTTCGAGGCCCGTGTCGTTGACCGCTTTCAAGCCTTCGAGAGAAACGGCATGCACAAGAAACGCCCCGTTGGGAAGTCCCTCGATCTTACTGACGTGCCGGATCTCGTCACGATTGTGCAGCACGCTCACCTGTCCGCCCTGCTCGACGACCCACGCGGCGGCGGCTCTTTCGCGGTCACCCGTGGCGAGGGTGCCCGTCGCTGGGGCGGGCGATGGCGTTGCGATCGCCGGTTGCTTCGCCAGTTGCTTCGCAGGTTGGAGCGTGACGCGAACCCGGCCTTCTCCGCCATCGTCCTTGACGGTGAACGACTTGGCAAAAATCGCCGTGCCGCCCTGTTTCAACTGCAGCAACTGCTCCCTGGCGCTCGCTTGCACCTTGATTGGCAGGTGTCCCGTCCGCTGAACGGTAATGACTTGCTCGCCGTTGATATGCACCTGAGCCCCGATTGCGGCCGGATCGTCGATTTCCAGCACGACCGTGCCGGCGGGCGTGTCGAGTGTGATGACAATTCCCGCCAGCAGCACGCCCAACAAGGCCATGCCGACCAGAACCGTCGGCCAGGAGCCGCGCTTTTTCTTCTGCGGACGGACCGGCTTCGCAACCGGCTGAATGCTGATGTGCGTCTCATCCAGTGAGACTTCACTCCACGTGTCCGTCGCGGGATCGACGAGGAGCGGTGCAAGTTTTGTGGACGAAGCCTCCCGAGACGGTTCCCCCTGCAGCTGTGTCGGATCGGTCGGGCCGAACTGCGGTACGCGGCGGTCCATCTGCTCCCCTTGTGGAGCGTCAAAGGCGAAATGGACGCACTCAGGCGATCGCGTGCGACACGAGCGAGCCAGTGGTTCGAGATCCTGGATGAGTTCGGTCATGGATTGGTACCGGTGTTCGGGATCCTTGGCGACCATACGCTGGAAGATTCCATCGAGAGCCTTCCACTGTTGTTCTGAGAAAACGTCCGCCGCGCCCGACACGCCACTCATCGGCAGCGTCGAATCCTGCAGCGAAGGGATCGGTTGTTCCCGGTGCGCAAGCAGGCGTTCCACCACGGTTTCGCCCTGATAGGCGACGCGACCGGTCAGCAGATAGTGCATCGTGATCCCCAGGCTGTAGATGTCGCTGCGGGAGCCGGCACGCTTGGTGTTTTCCGCCTGCTCGGGGGCCATGTAATCGACCGTGCCCATGAGCGAGCCGCTGCCGGTCAATTCGGTGCCGACCGCCGAGCGCCCGTCTTCGGCCGGTTCGAGCCGCGCGAGCCCCATGTCGAGCACCTTGACCGTACCCTTGCGATCCATCAGTAGATTGGGCGGCTTGATGTCCCGATGGATGATCCCCTGGGCGTGAGCGAATTCGATCCCTCGGGCCGCCTGCAGGACACAATCCAAGGCGGTCGGCAGTGGCAGCCGCCCTTGTGCCTTGACGGTTTGCCACAGGTCGTTCCCATCGACGAATTCCATCACCAGGTAGTCGATGCCGTTGTCGGTTCCCGCGTCGTAGGCGGTGACGATGTGCGGATGCACGAGCCGCGCGGCGGCTTTGACCTCGCGATGAAAGCGGGCCAGAGCCTGCTCGTTGTCGGAAACCGCTGCGGAGAGCGTCTTGATCGCGACGATCCGTTCCATCCGACGGTGCCGCGCCTTGTAGACCTGTCCCATCCCGCCCTGTCCCAGCCAGTCAAGAATCGCGTAGTCCCCCAAGACAAGCGGATCGCCGCTGCGTTCCAACAGCACTCGTGACTGGTACGGTGTCAGGACGTCGTCGTCGACCAACCGCCGGCTCAAGGTGAAGGAACATCCCTTCTCGGTTTCGACGTACGGCTGCAAGTCTCCTTGGGCGATCAGCCCGGACTGTTCAACCGCATCGACGAACTCCTCCCACGTGAGCGGCGGCTCCCGTTCCAGAAAAACGTCGCGAACCGCCCGTTCCTGGTCACCGAACCGCACCAGACAGTCATCGAGTGTGCCCGCCGGCCCCCGAACCTGAGCGTCCAATTCCAGCGGCAACAGTTCGCGGAGCAATTCCTCACGGTCTTGCTGCCCAATCTTCAACAGGTAGTCTTCGATCGACGGTTGCGTCCCCGACAACAACGCCGCCTCAAACTCGTCGCTCAAAGCATCGATTCTTCGGGCGATGCCGATGGACAGAGAGAATTCTGCGCTGTGTGCGTTGTGGTTAGTCATTCTCGTCAGACTCCTGCGACCAGAGCACGCGAATGAGTCTCAACTTCCGTTCGACCGTTCGCACGTTACGGCCAATCTCCTCAGCGATTCCCGCGTTGTCATGCCCTTCCAATTTGAGGAGGGCGACTCGACGGAGCAGTGGCTCATCAAGCTGGCCGAGCAGTTGTGAAAACTCTTCTTCGGCAGCGACGGCAAAGTCCGGCGTCGGTCCCTCTGCGACAAACTGGGCGATCCCCACACCGTCCTCCTCGCCCGCCGAATTAAGGAATACAGACTCCCCCCGGACCGCCCCGCCTCCGCGTTTAAGAGCGCGTTCTCGCTCCAATTGCCGAAACGCTTTCCGTGTCGTGATCATCGCCAGCACCTGCCACAAGTCGCTTCGGTCTTCGAGTTGTCGAAACCGGTCGTTGGCAACCCCGCGGCAAAAACTGTGGAATGCGCTGAGGGCGACGTCCTCTTCGTCCGCGATCCGCCGCGGACTCCCGGAGAGCTTCTGACGAGCGAGTCCAATCAGCCGACAAAAATATCGCGTCCACAGAGGCGTTGCCGCCTCAAGGTCGCCCGCTTTGAGCTGTTGCAGCCACTCGGTTTCCGATCGGTCGACACGCATGCGGCTCGTCCCGGCTGAACAACGACATCATCGGCATCGATTTTACCCACGAAGACCGGCGCGAATCCAGCAGGGTTAGCCATCGTTTGCAGAACGGTCAGGAAATCATGCGGTCCTGCGACGGCAGCCAGGGCGTGGCTGTTCCGACGTTGGCGCTCCGAGCTCTGATCCGGTTCGATCGTAAACGGCGGCCCTTCGTCAGATCGCCTCTGTGAGTCGCCATACATGCAGTCGGCGAATCTCACCCGGTGTGCGAGGGGGCACAGGTGCGGCTTGACCGCGCGCATCGGCGGCTTGCCTTGGTTGTCGCCCCACTCTCGCCGCGATCGGCGAACTGCATTCCGGGCTTGGGAATCATAGAGACGAGACGCAGCCTGGGAGCACGGCGATTCGTGGCCGCACGCGCTGAAGTTGGCCGGACCGGCGACCGATCGGATCGGCACAGCGATTGCAACACGTGGGAGGCGACGGCGATTGTCGTCAGCCGGCCTGGCCGGTCCAATCGCATCGTACCGGTCGCGGTCTCACATTCCGAAGATGTCCTGACAGGAGCGAAGATCATGGGACGCATCGCCATCGTACTATTGTCGAGTGCCCTCGTGTCCGGATTGCTGGGATGCGGGCAGGGGCCCAAGTCAGGGAAGGGCTTTAGTCTTCCGGAGGGAGACATTGAGCGAGGCCGGGAGACGTTCGTCACCCTGCATTGCCATGCCTGCCACACCGTTTCCGGGGTGGAACTCCCGGAGGTCGAGCCGGAGCCGGAAATCAAGGTGCGGCTCGGCGGAGAAGTCGCCCACATCAGCACGTACGGCGAACTGCTGACGTCGATCGTCAACCCGTCACACAAACTGGCGTCGGGATACAAGCGGGAGGACGTGGCCAAGGATGACGGGGAATCGAAGATGACCCACTACAACCACGTCATGACCGTACAGCAGTTGATCGACCTGGTGGCGTTCCTGCAGTCACACTACACGCTCAAGCCGTACGAGCCGACCGACTATCCGCTGTACTACTGACGCTCCCGGCTTCGGCGAGGCGTCTTTTGAAGCTGGGGTGACACACGGACGTCGGCCGTCGCCGTTGGCTCCGGGCTAACTCCAATCCATGATTCCTGTTAGCCCGGAGGCATCGCCGACGGCGAATCGCCGGCAATCCTCCCCTCGCGAAAAAACGATCGCCCTGCCTTGCGGCGACCAGACAGATTGAAAACCCGCCCGCAAGGTTCACTCTCAAACGTCCCTGCGATCCTCAATGTCGCGCACTGCCGGCGCGGCATCGCCGCCCTTGGAGAGGCTGGTCCCCTGCTGCGGAGCCTGTTGAGGTTTTTGACGCTGCAGGCGATGGCGAACGAGCACGCCCAGCAGCACGAGAAACGCCAGCAGTACGTATTCGGTCAGTTCAATATCCACCAGCATCCCCTTTGCAACGTTTGCCTGATCAACACCAAGCCGCCGGCATCCCTACGGGCATAGTCACAGCGGGTGACCCAGCCGCGCCGGTTTGGCCTCCTCATCGTTTCACACGCCGTGCAGGCGATTCCTGCGGAGCCATTCCCCATGGTGATCCGGTGCTGGCCCAAGCATGCTGGTCAAGGCTCGCCCGCCACAAGTCGAACGAGATCCAGTGATGAAATAATCCCGTGCAGATACAGTTTCTCGTCCATGACCAGCACACGGTGAACCTGTTGTTTCAGCATCAGTTGGGCCACTTCACGCAACGTCGACCGGGGCGACACAGAGACAATGTCATGCGTCATGACGTCGCTGACGGTGAGGTCCGGCAGCTCATCAACGGAGCCGACGAACCGCATGCTTTCCCACTGCTGGCTGTCGGGATCGTAGTAGGATCCCATCTCCTCAACGTCGGCCCCCAAAGCCGACTCAGCCTGGTCGTATTCGGCTCCCAACACGTCGGTGACTGACAGAACGCCGATGCAACGGTCCTTCTTGTCGACGACCGGCAGGCCGCTGACGTGGCTGTCGACCATCAATTCCATTGCGTCGCGCAAACTATCCGACGGCCCGATCGTGACTACATCGGTTTGCATCAATTCTTTGGCGGAAGAGGATGCTGACAACATCGGGATCGCTCCTTGCATCAGGGATACCGGATTCCAGGGGACGTAGTATCTTGCAGATACTGTGCCAGCCGCTGCGACAGTCACGTTTCCCGACAACCGGCGCGATCGCCTCTCACAGAGGAAAAGGGAGTGCGTCATATCCGCACACCCGGCCACTCAAAACGCGGGCCCCGTCCCAAGCCGACGGACGAATCGTTATGCTGGGACACGCGAGACGTTCACGTGCAGAGGCGAATGCGTTGAAAGGCTTGGGCCAGTTCGCCTGCGTGTCGGGCGAATCAACAGTCTCTGCCCCTTTCAGGCTCATGCCCTGCCTCCCAAGGACCGTTCCATGCCCCCTTCGATACGACGTCTCGTCAGCGTGATCGCCGGTTGCGTTCTCCTGTTGGTCGCCGCTTTGCCGATCCAGGCAGAACCGGTTCGGATCGGCCTGTTCGATCTGGACGCCACACCGCCGATTGGCAGCCCGCTCGCCTATACGACGCACAAAGAGCGGGTCGCCTCGTTGCGGCTGAAAGGGCTGGTGCTGCTGGGTGATGAGCAGCCGATCGTGATCGTGGCGATCGACTGGATCGGGCTGGGCAATCAGGCCCACGACCGCTTTCGGGAGGTGCTGGCAGACGCCGTCGGGACGGACCCGGAGCGAGTCACTATCCACTGTCTGCACCAGCATGATGCACCGTTCGTCGACTTCGGCACGGAGGAGTTGCTGGTTGCCCAGGGACTGGGGGGCCGGCGGTTCAACGTCACGTGGGTCAACAATTTCTTGAATGATGTTGCTGCCGCTGCCAAAAAGGCGACAGTGAGCACAAGAATGGTCACGCACATCGGCTTGGGCGCGGCGAAGGTCGAGAAAGTCGCCTCCAGCCGCCGCATCCTCGGACCGGACGGAAAGGTGAAGTTCGTCCGCTACACGAGTTGTGCCGACCCCAAGATTCGGGCCTTCCCGGAAGGCGTGATCGACCCGCTCCTGAAATCGGTCAGCTTCTACGACGGGGACGAACTCCTCTCGGTCCTCACGTACTACGCCACGCATCCGCAGAGTTACTACCGGCTGGACAAGGCCCATCCGGACTTCCCCGGCATGGCCCGCGAGGCGCGCCAGCATCTGATGGACGCCCCTCAAATCCACTTCACCGGTGCGGGTGGCAACATTGGCGCCGGCAAATACAACGACGGCTCCCATGCCAACCGCCCCGTTCTGGCAATGCGCATGGCGGACGGAATGAAGCGGGCATTCGAAAGCACGGAGACGTTCCCGATCACCTCGGCCGACCTGGGATGGCGCGTCGTGCCGGTGACGCTGCCGGCAAACGACCGTCTGAGCGAAGACGCTTTGCTGGCGACCCTCAACGACCCGGACACCGATTTCTCCGACAGGGTCTGGGCGGCGCGGGACATGGCCTTTTTGCGTCGTTCCCAACACGGACCGCAGATCGACCTCGGCTGCCTCCGGCTCGGCAAGGCCCGCGTGTTGCACATGCCGGGAGAGTTGTTCGTCGAGTACCAGTTGGCGGCCGCCGCTCTGCGTCCCGACCTGTTCATCGCCATGGCCGCGTACGGCGACATCGGCCCCGGATATATCGGCACCGAGATCGCCTATTCGCAGGGCGGTTACGAGACCGGCAAAGTCTCACGGGTCTCCCCGGCCGTGGAAGGCGTGCTAATGCCGGCCATTGCCAAACTGCTCGACGCCGACCCGGCCAAGGTCGAGCCGCTGGGGCAAGACGTCTCCGCCGCGCGAACCTCGACGCCTCCCAACATCCTGTTCGTGCTCGTTGACGACCTCGGCTGGCGGGACCTGGGCTGTTACGGCAGCACGTTCTACGAAACGCCGCAGATCGACCGACTGGCCGCCGACGGGATGAAGTTCACCGCGGCCTATGCGGCGGCTCCGGTTTGTTCGCCCACGCGGGCCAGTTTGATGACCGGCAAGAACCCGGCGCGGCTCGGCTTTACGGGGCACATCACCGCCATCCTCCGCTATCGGTTTCCGCCCGATGGCCGCATCATTCCGCCGCAGGACCACATGCGGCTGCGGCTCGAAGAAACCACACTCGCCGAAGCATTGGGCGAAGCGGGTTACGTTTCGGCGAGCATCGGCAAATGGCATCTCGGACCGGAGGGCTTCTGGCCGACCGACCAGGGGTTCGACGTCAACGTGGGCGGCTGGACACACGGCAGCCCGCCATCGCACTTTTTTCCTTATGAGAATTCGACACAGTCCTGGAACGCCGCCATCCCCACCCTACGCGGCGGAACACCGGGTGAATACCTGACCGACCGCCTGACCGATGAAGCGATCCGTTTCATCGAACAAAACCGGGACCGGCCCTTCTTCTGTTACCTCACCCACTACGCCGTCCACACGCCGATCCAGGCTCCTGCGGACATCGCTGCGAAGTACGAACGAAAACTCGCGACGGATTCGTCTCAGAAGAACCCCGCCTACGCGGCGATGATCGAAAGCGTCGATGCGGGCGTCGGACGTTTGCTGGCGGCACTCGACCGGCTGCAGTTGAAGGAGCGAACGATCGTCATCTTTTTTTCCGACAACGGGGGTCTCTCACAGGTGACGAACAACGCCCCGCTGCGGGAAGGCAAGCAGTTCCTCTACGAAGGCGGTCTTCGCGTGCCCCTCATCGTCAAATGGCCCGGCAACGTCGATGCGGGCACGACATGCGACGTCCCGGTCATCAGCCATGATCTGTTCCCCACCATCGTCGAGATGGCCGGCCGCCGCGCGGCTGACTTTGCCGATCTGGACGGGGTGAGCCTGCTCCCGCTTCTCACCGGTGACAGCCGACTGCCGGACCGCAAGCTGTACTGGTACTACCCGCACTATGCCCGCCATCCGGGAGCCGTGCTACGGGACGGCGACCTCAAGTTCATCGAACACTACGATCCGCCGTCCGTCGAACTGTACAACATCGCCGACGATCTCTCGGAGACACACGATTTGGCGGATCAGATGCCCGAACGTGCCACGCAGATGCAGGGCGAGCTTCAACAATGGCTTGCGCGGATTGACGCCACCCTGCACACGCCCAACCCCGACTTTCGCGCTGGGCAACCCTTCTGATTGGCGTTCGGGACGGCCTGTGTCGGGTGCCATGCTTGCATCGCGTCGCAGGGCAAGCATGTTGGGAAGCCGTCGATGAGAATGCCGACGTGTCTGGGTGCCAGCGGCACAGCCAGGTAGGGCCGGCAAAGCCGGCCCTACCTGGCTGGGACACCCTGCGAAATGGAGTTTTGTGACAGCTCGTTCCCAAGCCGGAGCTTGGGAACGAGGAGTCGGGATCTCTGGACACGGGACCCTCAACTCTGGACTCTCCCCGTCATGTCAGCGCCGGCAGCTCCCAGCCGTCGCGGTAGTCGCGGGTCAGCCATTTGTTGGCGGCTTCCAAATTGGTGATGCGGAGATTGTCCGCGTCCCATTGGAGCGTCTGGGTTCGGAAGCGCACGGCGACGTTCCCCAGCAGGACCACTTCGGTCAGACGGCCGCCGTAGTCGAACCCGTCGGTCGGCTGCTCGCCGGACAGACAACCATCGATCCAGCCGTGATAGTGGTTGAGGCTGGGGAGGGTCTCGATGTTGGGCCGGGAGGCATCGGCGGCGAAGTACCAGCGTGGTGCGCCGACGTGAGGCAGCACGAGGCTGCCGCTCTCGCCGATCAATAGCGAACCGCTCGCCGGCAGGGCTTCGTTCGAGGGAAGATGCGAGCCTTTGGTGCTCGGCAGTCGCCCGCCGTCGTTCCAGGTGAGGGCGAACGTGTCCCCCGCCGTGTAAGGCGTGCCGGGCATGACGTAATCGACAGTGTTCTGCGCCGGCCAGACTTCGTCGTTCATCCCGGTGTGGTCGGCCTTGAACTGCGTCGGCGCATCGGCGACGTCCAGAGCGCTGAAGACGGGGTCGAGAATGTGACAGCCGAAATCGCCGAGGGCACCGTTGCCGAAGTCCTGCCAGTCGCGCCAGCCCCACGGGTGATAAATGCGGTCCCCGCCATAGGGACGCATGGGCGCGACGCCGATCCACTCCTCCCAGTTGACCGACTCCGGCGGCGAGACGGGATTTTTGGGCCGCGAGATATGGAACGACTTGCCGTGCCCCGGTGTGCCGACCCAGGAGTGGACCTGTTTAACCTTGCCGATCGCGCCGGCCTGCACGCCGGCAACAGCGGTGCGGTAATGGGTGTGCGAGTGGATCTGGTTCCCCAGCCGCGTGATCACGCCCGATTGCCCGGCCTGTAAGCGGACCATCCGCGCTTCGGTGATGTTATGCGTGAGCGGCTTCTGGCAATGCACATGTTTGCCCATCTGCATGGCGTGCAGCGTGATCAGGGCGTGCATGTGGTCGGGCGTCGAGACGGTGACCGCATCAATCGTGTCGCCCAGTTCGGCGAACATCTCACGCCAGTCCTGATAGATCGGCACCGCCGGGCCGAGCTTCTTGACTTTCGCCGTCCGCGCGAGATCGACGTCGCAAAACCCGACGTACTTGGCCTTCTCATGTGTGGCCATGTTGCTGATGTCGGAGAAACCCTTCCCGTCACAACCAACGCCCGCCAGTTGGAGCTTCGAGTTCAGGTTTTGTCCCCGGACAAATGCCGGTGCAGCAAGGACCGATGCGGCAGCAGCGCTGGTCTGCAGGAATTGGCGGCGGTTGATCATCGTCGGGTCTCCAGGTGAGGAATGAATGGAAGTATCAAACCACAAGTCGCAAACGTCAAACAAGGCTCAAGTCCCAAGACTGAGGTGTTGAACCTCGTTCCCAAACTTCGTTTGGGAACGCACTTCCGCGAAACTCTGTTTCGCGAGCGGCAAAGCAGAGCTTTGCAGGACGTGTGTTCCCAAGCCGGAGCTTGGGAACAAGTGATGTCTTTCGTACTTCAGACGGCTAAAGTGTTACTCAAATCTCAGATCTGAAATCTCGAATCTGAAATCTCAGACTCACACCTCCGGCAGCACCCAAGGCTTGCGGTATTCGGGGCGGGTCCGCAGGGCGTTGGCTTCGGCGTCGTCAATGAAGGATTCGGTTTGGGGATCAAGCGTTAAGGTGCGTCCGACCCGGGCGGCGATGTTGCCGGCGTGACACAGCACCGATGCCCGGTGCCCCACGGTTTCCAAATCGCAATAGGGCCGCTTGCGGCTCTTCACGCAATCCAGGAAGTTCTTCACGTGCGGGCCTTCGTAACTGTCGCCGCTACCCTGCTCCAACAGTTTGTTCCCGGGACCGTAAGCCCGCCAACGCCGGTTTCCCATCACGATGTACCCTTTGTCGCCATAGACGGCTGCCCCTTCGGATTCTTCGTGTTCCTGGTACGGTGCCCAAATCCGCATCACATAGGTCAACAGTCGCGGGGGCTGTCCGGCGAATTCGTAGTTGGCCTGCAGTGTGTCGGGGAACTCCTGCATGTCGTCGAAGTACCACTTGCCGCCGGTCGCAGCGACTTTGTGAGGAAGTCCAACGGTCGGTTCGTTCTGAGCCGCCAGAGCCGCGTCGAGCATGCCGAGCGCCATGTCGAGCCGGTGCACGCCGTCGTTGCCCAAATCACCCGTACCGAAATCAAAGAACCATCGCCAACGGCCATGAAACCGGTTGCGGTTGAATGGCCGCTTGGCCGCCGGCCCGAGCCACATGTCGTAGTTGACCCCCGCCGGTGGCTCGCTGTCCGCCGGATAACCGATGCTCCCCTGTTTGGTGCTCTCCCACGCTTTGGCCGTCAGACTACGACCGAGCGCCCCGGTGGCGATGTACTCCAGCGCCGACTGCATGCGTTCAGTCGAGCGGTGCTGCGAACCCATCTGCACAATCCGCTTGTGCTTCCGCATGGCGGCGACCATGCGTTGCCCTTCCCCAATGTTGTGACTGTCCGGCTTCTCGACGTACACGTCTTTGCCGTTCTGGCACGCCAGGATGGTCGGGATCGCGTGCCAGTGGTCGGGGGTGCCGATGACGATCACGTCCAACTTGGGGTCGACGATCAGTTTGCGAAAGTCGCTCTCTGCTCGCGGGCGAAACCCCTGGATTTCCTCCGACGCCTGAATGCCGTCCGCGAGCCGCTTGGGGTCGAGGTCGGCGATGGCGACCACGTCGGCCTGCGGCGACTTGGAAAACGTGCGGACCAACGCCCCCGCGCGTCCCCCCGCTCCGACACATCCCACTTGAATCCGCTCCGAAGCGGGCTGCTTGGCTCCGGCTGCGGCAGCATGCGTCCGTGCCGCGCTCATCGTGCTCGCTGCCAACGTGCCGGCAACGCTGGCTCCCAACATCTCCCGTCGCGACAGCGAATGACCGGTGGAGGATGAAGCCGTCATGACATGTCTCCTGTTGGCAAAGGACGAGCGGAGGGTGGCTGGGGCGATCCGAAAGTGATGATTGGTAATCCGCGCAGAACTCTGGGGCTGTGGGCGGTGAACGAACCGCGTCCACGGCCCCAGTGTTGGGTCTGGGGACAGGTGTCCGTTGTCACAACTGCGCCCCAGCCACCCGGTAACGAGCGAGCCCCGCCATCGATCGGATGCACCCAAAGGCAGGCGAGGCGGCCGTCACTTGATGTCTCAGGTGGGGACCGTCAAGCTGATGGCGGTACGCCCATGTCGTGGCGATTCCCTATTGTGGCGACACCGACGCCGATTCTCAAATGCATACGGGGGGACGGTCATGCAACGGCCCACGAATTCAATCACGCGCCGCAGTTTTCTCTCCACCAGCGCAGCCGGTGGAGCCGCCATGTTCGCGGCTCCCGCCTTCCTGCGAGCCGGTGCTGCCAATGAGCGAATCCACATCGCGTTCATCGGGGTCGGCGGGCGTGGTGGCAGCAATCTCAATCGTCTGGCCATCTCCAAAGGCGAGCCGCGAAACGACGTCAACGTCGTCGCTCTATGCGATGTCAATCGGCAGAACCTGAAGCGAGCTGCTGCCAAGTTCCCCCACGCACGGACCTACGTCGACTTCCGCCAACTGTACGACAACGCGGGCGACATCGATGCGGTCGTCGTCAGCACCACCGAACATACGCACGCTTACGCCACGCTTCCCGCGCTCCGGCTCGGCAAACATGTCTACTGCGAAAAACCGCTCACGCACAACGTGGTCGAAGCGCGGATCATCACCGAAGCCGCCGCGCGGGCCGGCGTGGCGACGCAGATGGGCACGCAGATTCATGCCTCGTCCAACTATCACCGGGTCGTGGAACTCATTCAATCCGACGCGATCGGCGCCGTGAGGGAAGCTCACGTCTGGGTCGGCCGGGCGTGGGGACGGCAAACCGCCGAAGAGGCCGAGCGGAACAAAGACGTCGTTTTCGTCACCGAGCGCCCCGCCGAATCGATGACTCCTCCCGATTACCTCGATTGGGACCTGTGGCTTGGACCGGCCAAGCCGCGTCCGTATCACGAGGTCTACTTCCCCGGCCCCAAGTGGTATCGCTGGTGGGATTTCGGCAACGGGACGATGTCGGATCTGGGGAGTCACTGGAACGATCTCCCCTACTGGGCACTGCAGCTTGATGCGCCGTTGACGATCGAAGCCGCCGGATCGGAGCCGCATCCTGAAATCGCCCCCGCCTCAATGATTGCGGTCTACGAATACGGACAGCGCGGCGACCTACCCCCGTGCACGCTTACGTGGCATCAAGGGACGTACAAGCCGGACATCTGGAAGGATGGCGGCATCCCTCAGTGGGGCAACGGCGCGCTGTTCATCGGCGAGAAAGGCATGCTGCTCTCCGACTACGGCAAATACGTGCTGTTGCCGGAAGATGACTTCAAGGACTTTCAACCTCCCGCACCGTTCGTCCCGGATTCCCCCGGACATCACGAAGAGTGGCTCAATGCCTGCAAGACCGGCTCGCCGACCGGCAGTCCCTTCAGCTATGCAGGACCGCTGACAGAAGCTAATCACCTGGGCAACGTCGCCTTCCGCGCCGGCAAGAAGATCGTCTGGGACAGCAAGGCCCTGCGAATCACCAACGACTCAGCCGCCAACCAATTCCTCACCCGCGAGCCTCGTCCCGGCTGGAGCCTCGTTTGAGCGCGCTTCCCGCTGATGCACCCTGTTCCGGCAACCGAACCTCGACCCGGTAACCTGACCGATTGTCGTAGCGAGTCAATTGTTGCACCGAGTTCTTGCCGTCTGCGTCGGTCATGAGTAAACTCACCACACGCAGGTATGGTCACCCATGCGCGACTGGTCGCGAAACGAAGCGAGAGCCGACTCCGCGACACCCTCAGTCCCCGTGGCTCAATTGGATAGAGCGTCGGCCTCCCACGGCAATCGCACGTTGGTGATGGGTTTGGTCTCAGGATTGCATCTTCTTGGTTGAAGTCAACCGGCTGGAGGGCCAGCCGGGATTTTCAACACGGAGGAATGCAGCATGGGGGGACCGGCGAAAGTTGGACAAC
>JAJDEI010000322.1 GCA_029259845.1 Planctomycetaceae bacterium
CGTCAAATCCGTCGCGTAAGCCTTACGTGATGATTTCGTGTCAGACATCGATTCGCACTCCTTTGCGGGAAGAGGAACGCGAACTCTCGACAATTCAATGATTTCTGGAAAGATGAGTTTCCGGATAGACTCTAAGTGCCATTCGTGTGGGGCACCGGCACATTTCACGAGTCGGCGGCGCGGTCGCCCAACCGGGCCGAGACGGTCCGCGCTCACAACGGGGTGGTCATGGGTGATCTGCAGCCGGGGCGTCCGTGGCGGTACCTGCCGCACTCGGCGCGGCTGTACTTCCGCGAAAGCCAGTTGCCCGTGGGTGAGTCCTTTACGACAAAGACCGGTTTGGCGCTCAACATGCTGCAGCAAGTTGATGAGGTCTCGGAGGCACCCCTTCTGGCTGTGTTTGACGGGGCCTACGCGATGCAGACGGTGATCCGGCCCTGCCTGCAGAACGGTCAGACCGACGGACGGCGGATCGACTTCGTCACCCGGCTCCGCAGAGACGCGCGGCTGTATCGGCCCCTGGACAAGACGTCGCCGGGCCCGCGTGGCGGCCGGCCCCGCCAAGGGGGCCAGCGGCTGCCCGCTCCCCAGGACCACGGCCAGTGGAAGAACGCTCACTGGCAATCGGGCCGCGCCTTCCTTGATGGCCAGCAACGCCGCTTTCGTGATCAACGCATCGAGTGCTGCTGGTCGGTCAGTGGCTCCACCGAGCGGATCGCCGCCTCCGTGTTTGAAGTCGACGGCGACCGCAAGCCGTGGTTCCTCGTCACCAGCGCGACAAAGCTCTCGCCATCCCAGGGGGTGGCTGTGTTCGCTGGCCGCTTCCGGCAGGAAGACGGCTTTCGCGATCACAAGCAGCGGCTGGGCATGCAGGAATGCCGCGCCTGGACAAAGTCGCCCCTCCTCCGAACGTTCCCAACGCAGATGATCGCCCAAACCCTGTTACGACTGCTGGAGCATCACCTGACTCATGCCCCCTCCAGCGCCCTTTGGTGGGCGCCACCGGAGTGGAACCCGCACCAATCCCAACCTTCCCTGCTCGACACCCGCCGCCTGCGATGGCGACACCGCACGAGGTTTTCGCAACTCCTCCGCCAACGGGACGACATGGAAAAACCTCCGCAAACCAAACACCCCCGCAGCCAACCCCAAAACAAAGCCGCCTGAAGTCCTGGAAACCACTGCCTAGCGCATATCTTGCGCGGCGGCTGTGTTCGTGTAGCGGTGTCCGCATTGGTTGAGGCCGTTGCGGCATTCGGCCTCTGTGAACCGGCCGAGGACGCGACCACACAGGTCCCACAGCTTGTCGGCGGTTCGCTCGGCACCGACACGAAGCCGCATTTTTGATCTTGCTGAATGCCAACTCGATCAACACGAGTCGTACGAGGTTTTATGTGCAGTGGTCTCACGATTTGCACCGAGGCTGTGCTCATTCCTAGCGAATCGCCTTCCCACGCAGGAACAGACGCCCCCAGCGGTTGGAGGTGCCCGTTGAGAATTCGAGCCCTCAATTCACGATACGCTCATCGTCCCAGACTCTCAGTTTCAGCCATTGAATAAGTCTCTCAGCAAGGAAAGGGGGGGTTGTTCTTGCAGTGTTCGAACACTATTGTAATGTGACAGGTCGCCACCGGAGCCGTCAAACCTCGGTTAATTGTTGTCAGCGCTTCCCCCGGACGAAATGTCGACATGGCTCATCTCCCAAACAACATTCCAGACGCTGGCTCTGATCGTCGGCAGTTCCTGAAGGCGGGAGGAGTTGGCTTGCTGGGGCTGGGAACTGGCAACGTCATCGCGCAACCTCTTTGTGCCGCATCGACATCCACTGTCGTTGTGCCGACTGAGGCACGCGCCAAGTCGGTTGTGATCCTCTATCTGTATGGGGCTCCCAGTCAGATGGATACGCTCGACCCCAAGCCTCACGCTCCGGTCGAGCAGCGAGGCGAGTTCGAGTCGATTTCGACGAGCCTTCCCGGCATCGCGGCTTGCGAGCATCTTCCGAACATCGCCCGCAATCTCCATCGCGTTGCTTTGATTCGTTCGATGACCCACTCGTCGAACAACCATGCCGTCACCGTGGCCCTGTCCGGTCTTTCCGAATCGACACCGGCGCTTGAAGGGGACGGCAACAGTCCGTTACATCAGCCTTACATCGGATCGGTCCTTGAATACCTCTGGATGCAGCAGGGCATCAGTATGCTCTCGACCGGAATTCCTGTGAACATGGTCCTTCCCTGGGCACTGAACGAGAAGACCGGACCGGGGAGATGGCAGCACAAGGCGGGATGGCTCGGACAGGCCTTCAATCCGGTCATCCCCACTTTCCACGGGAAAGGGTCTCTTCCGGTCGGTTGCCCGTCGATCACCGGGTCCGCCCCCATCTTGACTCGTTTTGACCCATGGGACGGGCTGACGCCGGAATCCTCATTCCGATTTCAAGGTGTTGAGCTTCCCGAAGGGGTTCCGGAGAGGCGATTGTCCAAGCGAGAAGCCCTACTCAACTCGCTCCGCGAACAACAAACCATTCGTCAGGGTGTGTTGCCCTATGACGAGTATCGCAAACTGGCGATGGCAATGATCGCGAATCCCGAAGCCGCCCGAGCCCTCGATGTCACCCGCGAATCCCAAGCCGTACGAGATCGTTACGGCCTGACGCTGTTTGGACAATCCGCCTTGACCGCGCGCCGCCTGATTGAGGTGGGGGTGAAGGTCGTTACCGTCTTCTGGGACACGTGGAGAGACAACAATGCGGCTTGGGATACGCACCACAATCATCATCCTCGGCTCAAGGACGGCCTCTGTCCAAAACTCGATCAGATCCTCCCGGCTTTTCTGGATGACATGGAACAGCGGGGTCTGCTTGAAGATACCCTCGTCATGGTCATTAGCGAACACGGTCGCACGCCGGCCCTCAGTCGCGGCCCCGGAGGCGGGCGCGAACACTGGGCGGGAGCCTACTGGGGGATGTTTTTCGGCGCGGGGATCCAAACGGGACAGGTCATCGGCGAAACCGACAAGCAGGGCGGCTATCCCATCAGCCGTCACACTAATCCTAAAGACGTCCTCGCAACCATGTATCACCTCCTCGGCTTCGACCCCCAACTGACGACCATCCCCGACCAGCTCTCCCGCCCCCGCCACATCATCCCCCATGGTGACGTCGTCCAACAGCTGTTGTCTTCGTGATGTGAAACTCTGAAGCAAAATTCGAACGGCGGCCATCGCTTCTTCTGTGATTCCCAACGGCCCGGCCTCAGCCGAATCAGGAGACGGTTTCCACAAGCTTCCGTCGGCGAAAATGGCGAGCGGGAGGCCGCACAGGACAACTCCCGTACGACCCAACCCACTCCGACGGCAATTCCTCACGCGGCGTCACGAGGGGAGTGCCTCAGCATTCCGCCCAGCCGCGACTGGAAAATCTGTGAGTGGCACTGGCGTGCACAGGCGGCGATCGTCGCTGTTGTGCCATGCGACGTCGATCGCCGGCAATACTCTGGTTGATATCGCGGCCAGTCGAGGGGCTGGTCGTCGGTCCTGCGGGAGAGAGTGATACTCACCTGCGGCAACTCCAGGATGCGGCCGAACCGGTGGTGCTCGTGGATCGCGCGTTTCCGAATCTTTCCATTCCAACGGTCACCAGTGATCACGAGCAGGGTGCGTTTGAGGCGACGAGCGAGTTCATTGCTCGGGGACATCGCCACATCGCCTGCCTCCAAGGTTGCCGCAAAACGTTGCCGAACGAGAAGCGGATCGCCGGCTATAAACGGGCGCTCGCACAGCACCGCATTTCCTTTCGAACAGCGCGAATCGACGGCGACAGCTTTCGCGAACAGTCCGGCTACGAATCATGCGGCCGTCTGATCGAGGCGACGCCGCGCCCCACCGCGTTGTTTGCCTTCAGTAGCCAGATTGCCATCGGCGCATTGCGCCGTCTGGCCGAACTGCGGCTGCAGGTTGCGCGCGATGTGTTCTTAATCACGTTTGACGACCATCCGCTGGCGGAGTTCCTCGCGCCGCCATTGACGGCCGCGAGGCAGGACGCGGCGGAGTTGGGCCGGCAAGCCGCACAACAATTGTTCGAGCAATAAACGAAATCACGATGTCGGCGAAGTGACATCGTTCGCGTGCCCATTCATCTTATTCGTCGTCAATCCGTGGAGGATCTCCATTGAAGAAACAAGTGTCTGTGTTTGACGTGATGGCGCTCATGCAACTCGGTTGACCATTTTCTCCCTGCCGCCTTGGCGCGGAAGAGCCGCGACGCCCTCGGCGAGAGTGTGACGGTCTTGTGACGTGATCGTGCGTAATCGGTGGTGTCCCGATCTGTCGCCGGATGACGGCCTTTTCTGCATAGACAGCGATGACGTTGGGCGGGCTGTCCCGTCTTATTTCGTGACGTCGTTGGCAGAGCAAGCGGTCCTATTGGTGGAGTTCCTTTTGCGCTGCTGCAGCGTCCCTGTCGTATCGCCATTCGGGCTCTTGCATCAGCTTGTCGAAGCGTTCTCGGGCTTCGTTGGACTCGTCGGCGTGGGCAAGCGCGCGGTGCGCCATGCAGAGAAAGGCGAGGTCGACCGGATTCTGCCCGGCCGTCCCGAGAGACTCATCAAGCTGTTGGACAGCATCCTTGTAACGGCCCGAGCGATAGAGCGCCACTCCCAA
Source organism: Planctomycetaceae bacterium (assembly GCA_029259845.1). Taxonomy (GTDB): domain Bacteria; phylum Planctomycetota; class Planctomycetia; order Planctomycetales; family Planctomycetaceae; genus JAHBXU01. Next base: position 4,660 of record JAJDEI010000322.1, read on the forward strand.
GGCATGCGACGCATCGGGCACCGCAGAACGCAGTTCCGACTCCAGCACAGGTCTCAAGGCATGGACTGCGCGCGCGCTGCGAACAGCTCTTCCGTACTGATCGGGACTCAGCCCGGGCCGTGAGGCGACATCCTGCGCATCCTGGCCCAGAGAAATGAGCTGGATGGCCAATCGCTGCTGGTCCTCGGCGGAATCGTATCCTGTTTCACGATACGGGAGTTCGTGCATCGCCGCGGCGAGTGTTGCCTCGATTCTTAACGGAACGCTACTGTCATCCTGCAACTGTTCCAAGAGCGATTCCGCATCCGGGTATCCATCACCGGCTTGAGCCAGCGTCCGGCACAACTCCCGCTTGCCGGCCATCGTCAGCTCTTCGCCGAACTGCGGCAAACCGGATGTCATCGACAGGTCGAAGATCGCGTTCGCCGAGTATCCCGAACACCGATGGAGCTCAACGGCGATGCAGTTCCCCGATGGCTTCAGCAGGCTGGAATCGACAAAGAATGCGATTCCCTCCGCTTCCCGCTCAGTCGCCCGAGCGAACGCCGAATCGGCCAGGTCTGCATCGGCGGCCAGGTGGCTGCGAAAAACTTCCTCAGAATTCAGACGGACCACGATCCCATCGCTGAATTTGGCCCGAACCAGAAGCTTTCCCGGTAACCCCGAAGCCGGTGCGTCAAACGTTCTGCGAAACAGCGTGGTGATGGGACGCAAACCCGCCGGAACACTCGGGAGTTCCGTTTGGACTTCTTCATGCGAGTCGCCAATGGGACCGGAGCCGGTGTCCCATCCGCTGTCGTCGAATTCGGAACTCGTCCAATCCGCGCGGACGGCCGACGCCTCCACAGAGCTGTACTTCCACTCGGAGCCAGCCGCAATCACGTCCCCGCTGAAGAGGCCCCCGCTGTCATCAAGCAGAGATTCCACAGCGGCATCCAGGTCGTCGCCGCGAATTCCTTCAAAGCGAATCCGGCCTTCCTTGTCCAGGACGTAAACGGTGGGCCAGCTACTGATTTGCCATTGCTCAGCGATCGGACCGTCCGATCCATCGATCCAGGAACGCCATGTGACCTTTCCCTCGGCAATGACTCTCTGAGCCCGATTCGGGTCGTCGCCGTTGACGCCCAGCAGCGCAAACGGTTCATCCTTCAGTCGTTCCACTAATTCGCGTTCGTGTCCGTACATCGCGCGGCAGTGCGGGCACCAGTCTGCCCAGAAATCCAGGACGACCACCTTGCCGCGATAGTCAGACAGACGGAATTCCTCGTCGCTGATCTCCTTGCCGACGATGTCCGGTGCCTCGCTGCCGACTGACAGGCCGCCCTGCTTGAGCAGCGGCTCCAGATATTCCTGAACCGTCGTCCCGCCAAAGGTCACGTCCCCAAACCTGTCGCTGACGTCTTCGGCGAGTTCGCGGGTCTCTTTACCGAACCGGTCCTCATCCTGGCCGTACATGTCCGCGGCCAGAACAACTCCCGCGATCCCTTGAACCTGCGGATCGGGCGCGCTCGCGATGACAGCCCGGAGATAGCGTTCCATTTCGCGTGAGTATTCAAGTCCGAAGAGCGAGCGCACCAGCCGCTCTGTTGCAGGGACCACGTCAGGCTCGTCCGCAGCCAGGGAAAATAATTCGTCCACGTAGTGACGACCGACCGCGAGTGGCCCGTTGGCAACCGAGAGAATCGACGCGGATGCCTGGAGCGCATCGGTCGCCTCCGGCTCATGCGGATGTTTTCTGGCGATTTCCAGGCACTGCTTCAGGGCGATGGGAGCAGGATTGTTCTGCCTGACCAGCCGCTCGAAGCCTTCCTTGGAATCGACTGATCGCGAATCCTCCACCAGTTGGAGCAATTCCCGATCGAAGTCCGCCTTGATCCGCGCGACCGGCACTGACACGATCACATCCGCCCCCGGCACGGGCAAGGCCGTCGCCGTTCCAACATCCGCAGCGAGCAGCGCTGTGATGTGCTCAGTCCCGACCGCGAAGGCAAAGCGGTCGAAGAGCAGCGTGTTGATGCCAACGAGTTCCCCGTTGATATTCAGCAACGGGCCCCCGCTGTTCCCTCCCGACACCACGGCATCCGTCTGAATCCAATTCGTCCCGGTCCCCGACAGCATCCCCCGGAGCTGTTCCGGCATGTCGCTGGTCGTCAGCATCGCATTGACGTAGCCGCTCGTTGTGGTGAACCGCAGGCCGTTGGGATGCCCAATGGCAAAGACTTCATCAAACGGTTCGGTCGCCTGGGGGGCGCTCACCGGAAACGTGTACAACGGCGCGGGAAGTCAGTCGACCTCCAGCAACGCCAAGTCGTTGGCTTCATCAAGAATTCGGTAGCCGGTGACCGGGAGTCCTTCGTCGGACACTTCGTCGTTTTCGTTCTTGAGCTGGACGCGCGCGGTGACGGCTTCGGAAAGGTTGTGGAGATTCGTCAGCACCAGGCGTTCGCCAACGATCGAGCCGCTTCCGAAGCCGGTCTCTTCTCCCAGAGTGTCAAACGACGTGATCAGCACGACGCCGTTGCTGGCCTGTTTCAACATGTCCTTTCTGGACATCCCCTCCGCTGCTTCGACGACCTCGGCAGCTTCGACTGACTCGGGCGAATGCTCTGGTTGTTGAGGCTCCGCCGCGACCGTTGCGGAGGGTTCAACATTCGGCTCAAGGGCCTCTTCGCTCTCATCATCCGCCGAATCGGATTCGTTCGGGACCACGGCCGTTGCTTCATGCGAAGCGGCCGAATCACTGTTTCCCACTGATGGGGGAGGCTCGGGGACGGATTGGGAGCAACCGGCATCGCTCAAGCAAAGACATGACAGCAGGACGATGGAGGTGGCGGTGGGGACTCTCATGGGCCGCTCCTGAGATGGGGGTCCGGGCGATGAAGGGATGGTCATCCCATCATCCCGTGCAGACGGTAGGGAGACAGTCCACCGGTCTCTGCCAGATGGATTCTGTTCCGATCATTCCGGCGGTGAATTGGCCGGAGGATACCCTCGAGCCGTTCGTCATGCCAATGGTCTGCCTTTGAAAACGAGGGCCGTTCAAAGGTGGAAGCTGGGCAACCTCGTAACCCGAAGCGTCAGCGAGGGACGAATCCCTTCGATGACGGCTGCATCCGGCATGCAGACGATGTCACAGAAACCACGATTTGGCTCAATCCGGAGTCGTCCGCGTGATTTATGCGGGGAACGCGCCCAGGGATTTGGAAGCTCGGAATCTGGGCTTTCAAACTATGCGTATAGTTGTTAGGTTTCGCCCCCCATTCGGTGCGTGCGAAAATGATGTCGCGTTGCGATCATTGGGATTGACGAATCAGGAGGCGAAGAATGAGCGCGATGAGCCGGTCAGGGAAGAGTCTGGTTCGATGGGCGGTGTGTGCTGGCGTTCTGCTGCTGTTCGTCGGCTTGCTGTCCCCTTTGTGTTCGCGGCAGGCCAATGCGGAACCGAAGGCGGCTTCTCGAAGAGTGCGGGGCGCCGCTGCCGCGGACGTTCCGAACGGAGGCCTGTCGCTACAGCACAGCCGCACTTACGTGCATGTTGACAAGACCAATTTTTTGGGCCACGAACATGCCGTTGAGGGTCGGCTCAAATCGGGAACGCTGCACCTCAGCGGCGACCCGTCTTTTGGCGAACTGGTGTTCGACATGGCCAGTTTCGATGTGGACACCCCTGCGGCCCGCAAGTACATCGGCCTGCCGGGGACGACTGACAACGCGACGAAATCAAAGGTGACGGCCAACATGCGGGGCGCGGACGTCCTCAACGTCCGCCGATACCCCACGGCCAAGTTTGTTGTGAAGTCCATTGCCCCGCTCAAAGCGATGAGCCGCCGCGGCCTGCCCCAGTACCAGATCGACGGGGAGTTCACATTGTGTGGCCAGACGCGGCCGATCAAGATGACAGCCGATGCGGAGCAGAAGGGCGACTGGCTGCATCTGCGGGGCGGGTTTTCCATTCAGCAGACGCAGTTCGGGATGACACCATTTTCGGTCGGTTTGGGTGCGATCGGTGTCGCCGACCGTCTCAAGATTTGGGGTGACCTGTGGGTGGCCAACCGGAACATGGCCGTCGGCCGGGATCGCGGCGCGGCGGTTCAGTGACCCATTCGCGATCGCGCAGATTTCATTCGCCAAGGAATTCAGCAGCATGATTACCTGCCCCGGAGTGACCCCACAAGTCATCCGATTTCACTATGATTTGTCGACGTTGTTCTATCGATTCTTGTGGGGGCCTCACATTCATCACGGGTTTTGGGAAGGCAACGAATCGCCACGGACCGCGCAACTCAAGTTGACGGAAACGCTGGCCGCGCGGGCGGCCATCGAGCCGGGATCGCGCGCACTCGATATTGGTTGCGGGATGGGGGGATCGGCGATTCACCTGGCCCGCCACAGGCAGTGCCGCGTGACCGGCGTGACGATCAGCCCGGTCCAGAGATCCTGGGCCTCCTTGTCAGCGCGGTGGCATGGGGTCGGCGGACAGGTCGATTTCATGTGTGCGGACGCCGAGGCGGTTGACTTTCCAGCCGACACTGCAGACGTTGTCTGGAGTATTGAATGCACGGAGCATCTGTTCGACAAGCCACGGTTCTTTGAGCGTGTCGCGGATTGGCTCAGGCCGGGCGGACGCGTTGCCATTTGCGCGTGGCTCGCCGGCCCGGACATGGGCGAAGGGCAACACCGGGCGGCTGTCGAGAAGGTGTGTGAAGGCTTCTTCTGCCCCTCTCTGGGTTCGATGGACGACTACCGGGACTGGATGGAACGTGCGGGCCTGGTTGTCGAAACCTCGGAAGACTGGACGAGCCAAGTTCTCAGGACGTGGGAGATTTGCGACCGACGGGTCCGTCGCAGCGGCGTCCGCTGGGTGGCGCGACTGATCGACCGCGACACGGTGATGTTTTTCGATCGGTTTCAGACGATTCTGGACGCATACCGTTCCGGGGCGATGCAGTACGGTTGCCTCGTCGCACGCAAGCCCGATTAGCAGCGTTGGAGGAAGAGACATGGACGTCTCGTGCCCGAGTGAAAGTCCCGAGGAGCCGGTCAAGGCCGATCGCCCGCGCCTGGCGGTGTGGGTGCCGACACGAAGTGCGCGATGGCGGCGGCCGGCGGGAGTTGCGTTCGGATTGGGAACGCAGGTGCTGTTCGGTTGGACGGTCGGGCAGTTGTTTTTTTTCTGCGCGACGGGGGGAGCAAAACGACGGCGTTCCTGCCCGGCCAGAATAGCCTGCTCGCTCTGCAGTTCGCGATTGTGCACAGCCTGCTGCTCGCTCCGTCGACGCGGACCCGGCTCGCCCCGTGGATACCGTCAGCGTTCTATGGGTGTTTCTTCTGCGCGGCGACGTGTCTTCAATTGCTGCTGGCGATCCAGTTCTGGGTCCGCAGCCCGAACCTGCTGTATGAACTTCACGGGCCGACCGCGGCAATCGTGGAGTGCGGCTTTTTCCTGTCGTGGGCCGCTCTGTTTTACAGCCTGGCACTGTCGGGGCTGGGCTACCAGACCGGCTGGACGCCTTGGTGGCATTGGTTTCGAGACCGCCGGCTGCCACCCCGGCAGTTTCTCGAACGCGGCGCCTATCGCTGGTTTCGTCATCCGATCTACCTCAGCTTCCTGGGGCTGATCTGGTTCACGCCGCGGATGACGCTGGATCACGCTGTGCTGACCGGCTGGTGGACCGTGTACATCTTCGTGGGCAGTTATCTGAAGGACGAGCGGCTGGCCTTTTACCTGGGGGACACTTACCGCGACTATCAACGGCGTGTGCCGGGGTACCCGCTGCTTCACTTCGGGCCACTCGGCCTCCGGCGTTTCGTGAATGCGCCCGCCGGCGGCTCGGAACATAACGCACGACACGATCTTCCGCGTAAGGCGGCATGACGGCATGACCGGTCGCCCTTCCCAGTCTCTCCGCAGGCGGACGTACCGGCTCCTGATCATCTATGCGTGCTGCTCTCTGCCGTTGGTTGCCTTCGGCGCGTTTCAGTCGATGCAGACGAACTCCAATTCGCCGCTCGATTGGGTATCCCCGTCCTTGCCGCCGCGCGCCGAGTATGACTTGCACGTCAAGCAATTCGGATCGGGAGACCTCGTGGCCGCCAGTTGGCCGGCGTGTACGATCGATGAGCCGCGGTTGGACACGTTGCTGACGAACTTGAGGTCCCACCCACTGTTTCACGACAAGCAGGGGGCCCCTTATTTTGACCGCGTGTCTTGCGGGAGAGAGCTGGTCGCAAAACTGGCCAGCGGCTCCGTCCCCATTAGCCGTTCCGCCGCGGCGGAACGGTTGCGGGGAACGTTTGTCGGTCCGGATGGGCAGCAAACGTGCGTCGTCATTTCGCTCACCCGGTCCGCGCTCGTCCGCCGGGAACGGCTGGTGGAATTGATCCAATCGTGCATCAGCTCGGTTTGCGATGTGCCGAGAGACGAACTGCACTTGGCGGGGCCGGTCATTGACGGTCTGACGGTGGATCAGGCCGGGCGAGATTCTCTGGACCGTCTGGCGGTTCCGTCGGCGGCCATCGTGTTGATCCTGGCCTGCTTGTGTCTGAAATCGTTGCGGGCGGGGATGATCGTGTTCGGGCTGTCGGTGTATTGCCAGGGGGCGACGCTGGCCCTGATCCATTTCTGTGGCGAGCCGATGAACGCCCTGCTGATCGTCCTCCCTCCGCTGATTCAGGTTTTGACGGTGGCCGGCGGTGTCCACCTGACCAACTACTACTTCGAGACAGGGCAGGCCCATGGCCAGCGTTTGGCCCCCTGGGAAGCGATTAAGATCGGGTGGCTGCCGTGCCTGCTGTCCGCCGGCACCACAGCCCTGGGAATCGGTTCGCTGGTGACCAGCAGGCTTTCCCCCGTCCGTTCGTTCGGCGTCTATGGTTCCTTGGGAGTCGTCTTGAGCGCGGCGCTGCTGATCCTCCTCGTTCCTGCCGTTTGGGAGAATTGGCCGCCGCGACAGCGCCGAGCGGCTCGCGGCAAGGCACAGCGAAAGAAGTCGCCGGAAATGTTCCTCACACAATGGGTGACACGGAATTGGCGGGCCGTGCTGATGGTCTCGGCAGTCGCGATGGTTGCGGGGAGCTGGCATTTGAAGGATTTGAAGACGTCCGTCCGCATTGAGACGCTGTTTTCGGCAGACAGCCGCATCCTGAGCGACTACCGCTGGATCGAGGAACACGTGGGCCCCTTGGTGCCGATCGACGTGGTTGTAAGTTGGCCCGCAGATTCGCCGACATCGCTGCCGCAGCGACTGGAGAGAATTGCGAACCTGCAGCGTGTGGTGGCGAACGTGCCCGATGTCGCGGCCACGCTGTCGGCTGTCCAGTTCGTCCCCGCTCCGGTGCTGCTGTTGGAGCCGCCTGCTGACGGGGGCGGCCGGATCCTCGCACAACTGGCCGATGCGGCGCGGCCCGGGCTGATCGACGCCGGCTTTGTCGTGGAGTCGGAGGACCGTCAGTTCTGGCGGTTGACGGCCCGGGTGAGTTCGCTGGCACCGATCGATTACAGCCGATTCCTTGCGCGGCTCAGGGAGCACATCGCTCCGGAACTCACAGCGGATGCCGGGGCAGACGGCATCGAAGTCCGTTACACCGGGATCATGCCGCTCGTGCATGAAATCCAACGCTTGCTGATGCACGACCTGCTTCGGAGCTTCGCCGGAGCGGTGTTGACCATTACCGTGATCATGACGCTTGCCCAAGGGGGCATCGCAGCCGGGCTGGTGGCCATGATTCCCAACGTCTTTCCGATCGTCCTGCTGTTCGGGATTCTTGGCTGGCAGGACGTCCCGTTGGACATTGGCACTGTGATGACCGCCAGCGTGGCTCTCGGCATTGCGGTCGACGACACGCTGCACTTTCTCAGCTTTTTCCACCGCGGATTGGGCCAGGGACTCGCGCGGCCACTGGCGATCGGCTTTGCCTACCGCCATTGCAGCGCGGCGATGATTCAAACGTCCGTCATCTGCGGGCTGGGGATGCTGGTGTTCTGTCTGTCCGACTTTTTGCCCACCAGCCGCTTTGCCTGGATGACCTCCAGCTTCATTCTGACGACCCTGCTGGCCGACCTGTTGCTGTTGCCGGCGCTTTTGGCTAGTCCGTTGGGCCGGTGGTTCGCAGCGGGAGATTCGTTCAGTGAGCCTGAGCCGCCCGTCGTGACGCGTCTTGCAAGCGGTCCTGTTTTCCAGGAGGACCGCGACGCCGCGAAATCCGCGTGACAAGGTTGTCCACGTGACAAGGTTGTCCTCGTGACTGGGCCGACCGCGGATCACGCCAGCAGAGCTGCCTCAATCGTCAAACCGGGGCCGAAGCCCAACACGACGCAGGGGGGCTGGGCACCCGACTCCTGCAACCGTTCCAGGATGAACGCCACCGTCGGAGAGGACATGTTGCCATAGCTGGCCAGGACGTCTCGAGATGGCTTGAGCAGTTCGGGGTCGAATCCCGCCGCCTGGGCGGTGGCGGTGAGAATCCGGGGGCCTCCCGGGTGGACCGCCCACGAAGCGACATCTTCGACACGCAAATCGAATTGCGCGAGCCAATCGCGAAGCCAGGGCCCCAACACTGTCCGAATGACGGCGGGCACCGTCGGAGAGAGCGTCATCTCAAAGCCGTGATTGCCGATCTTCCATGCCATGAGGTCTGCCGTTTCCGGAATGACGAACGAACTTTGCGACCTCAGTTCCCAGCCAATCCCCTCATCATCGGAACCGCGGACAACGATGGCCGCGGCCCCATCGCCGAACAGTGCATTCGCCACGATTCGCTGCTGGTCTTGCGCGTTTTGCTGGTGCAGAGTGCATAGCTCCAGCGCACAGACCAGGACCGTTGCTTCCGGGTCGGATGCCGCGAACGCACCGGCGACACGCAGTGCGTTGAGCAGCCCGTGGCATCCCATGAACCCCACGTGTGTCCGGGCGACCCCCCGCGGCAGCGTCAACCGCTCCACCAGCGCGTGGTCGTATCCGGGTGCCGCGAACCCGCTGCACGAGACCGTGATCAGGTGCGTGATTTCGCTGGCGGATGTCACCGCGTTTCGCAGGGCGGCACGGCAGGCGGCCTCAGCCAGCGGGGCGGATTCGGCAGCGTACCGTTGCATTCGTTCAGCCGTGGTTGGCCCCCGATCCTGTTCATCGGTCGGCGGAGCGTAGAACGGTGGCGCGGAATCGCTTTGCTCACCGAGCAACACGCTATGCCGGAACTTGACCCCCGACAGACGGTACAGGGTCGCTAATGTCCGCGGGTCGGCTCCGTGGATCCAGTCAGCCGCTCGTGCCGCAGCATCCGACTGAGCGATCCCGTTCGCCGGTAATGCGGTCCCGAGACCGGACAACACGACCCGGGAACGATTGGCGGCAGCCCGTGAATCGGACGGTCGCCGATGCGTTTGGCAAGTCCCCCGGGCAAGCCGGGCATCTTCCGGCAAGCCCACATCGAGAGAACCGCCAGGGAAGGAATCCGCACGAGACGCGACAGTTGACGACAACTCCATGATTCTCGCAGCACCTTTCTTTGGAGACTTCGTTCCCAGTCGACTGCCAACCAGTCCTTCCAACCGGCGACCGCCGCCTGCGCGAAAGGAATTGACAGGATCGACGTCAGCATGGCCCAACTCATGCCTTCCCCGGAAAATGGTTCGACATAGCCGATCGCGTCGCCCAGCACGAACAACCGGCGAGCAGCAAAGCGGGTCCCCTGCCGGGTCAGGGCGGGTGTGCCGCACCAGTTTCCTTGCGAGACAGACTCAGGGACAGAAAGCCCGCAAGACGACAGAATGTCGCGAATGACGTCAGCAGGAGCGGCTTCCGTCAGTGAGTCCGCATCGACGGCCGCGCCGATGTTCAAACGCCCGTCGGCGGTGCCGGTGACGCCAACATAGCCGTGCCGGGAAACCGCCATCGTCAGCCGGCCGCGCGGGTACGCCTGGCCGGGATCTTCGACGACTGCGCCGAGTCCGATCCGGGATCGGCGATTAATCCGGCTGGAGAAACCCGGGAGGAGACGCAGACTCGACCTCGCCAAACCATCCGCGGCGAGTACGACCTTCGCGGACGCAACGGCCGAATCCGCACCACGGTTGAGTTGAACCATCCGCATCCGATCGTCGCCATCGTCGCCATCGTCGAGCACGCGGGCGAAGGTCCGCGAGCAGAACCGGGCCCCGGACGTGACCGCCTCTTCGACAAGGACCGCGTCGAACTGAGAGCGATTCACCGCCACCATGCCAGTCAGTGGCCACTCCGCGCGGCGTCGGCCGTACGCCATCCGCAGGAACTGCACGGGCGTTCGGCCACATCGCTCGAGAGTCTCTGCAAGGCCGCAGTGCGACAGGAGTGCCTGTCCGCGTGAATTGAGACAGCCGCCGCAGACCTTGTCTCGGGGAAACTCCTTTGCATCGACGAGGAGCACGGCATGGCCCAGCCGGGCCAAATTGACGGCCGCCAGCGCGCCGGCCGGCCCCGCTCCCACGACGAGTACGTCCCACACTTTCGAAGAGACATCATCGAGTGCGTCTTCCCTGACGCCTGGCATGTTCATGGCTGCACCCACGTCAGCGAGAAACGCTCCGGCCAATGGCGCCGAATCGTTGCTCCCTCCAGCCCAGCGGTTCGCGCCAACCCCGAGATCTCTTCCGTCGTGAATGCAGCACGAACCGACAACGGACCATCGATGTGGACCACAGGCGAACGTGTCACAATGCGGGTTCCGACCCAGGCTAAGAAGTAGCCGAGCCGGCTGCGGCATAGGTCGTCAACCAACACGGCATGCCGCGCAGCTGCGCCCATCTTTCTCAGCAGGGCTTCGGCCTGCGGAATTTCCAGGTGGTGCAAGAACAAGGTGCAGAGGATGACGTCATAAGGCTCCTCAATCGGGTCATCAAGAACATCCCGTTCAAAGAAAGCGACGTTCTGCAATCCGGCAAGAGCACCTCGTTCGGTCGCATAGGCAACGGCCGTTGGGCTCTTGTCCCAACCATGCAACGTGATCGGCATCCCCGCCGCTTCGGCGTACTGGGCGAGCCTTAAAGACACGTCGCCGCCGCCGCACGCCAAGTCGAGTACAGTGAGGTGGTCCAGCCGGCGTTCACGCGACAAACACTCCAGCGACGCCCAGATTTCGCGGGCCGTGCGGCTCCACCAATTCACACGCTTCAGTCCGGCCAATGCGGCTTGATGCCGAGCTACGTCGAGGTCCGGCTGATCCATCACCTCATCTTCGCGGACCCTGTCGACGAGCTTCATCATCCTTGACGAACCCTAAATACTATAGGCGTAGTTCGACTGTGAGTATCCCCGCTCGCGGTGTTGCGGTCAAGATCACCTTACCGGGGACGCAGGGCAAACGGTTCGTTGATGTTGGGGCGTCTCACCGGCGTCGGCCGTCGCCGTTGGCTCCGGGCCAACGCCAACCCGTGAATCCTGTTAGCCCAAGTTCCCCAGTGATTTGGGAAATCGGTGTTTCTGAAAGTTTTTTCGAGCCGGAGTTTGTCGTAAGTCGTTGATTGATGGTCGGGCGTTGAGGGTCTGAGAGTCGGATGACGGCCGATCGCGTTGTAGTGACG
>JAJDEI010000323.1 GCA_029259845.1 Planctomycetaceae bacterium
GGCTCATCCGAATTAGTGCGTATTGAGAGTTGTGAATGGCGAGAATTTGGAGTTTGAGGTATTGGTGGTTGCGGAAGCCGTAGGAGTGGCGCGGCATGGTTTTGATGTTGTTGTTCAAGCCTTCGCGGGGGCCGGCGGAGATGGCGTGATCGGACCAAGCCAGGATCCCGCTGCGGTGGCCTGCGAGCGTGTTGGCGAACTTCTGTAGCATGCGGATGCCGCTGGCCCGGGCCCGGGCGGACCAGTCATTGAGGAACAACTCCGCGTGGAAGGCTCCCGGCTGTTCCCAAAGCTGCCGCAACTCTTCCTTCAGGGAGTAAGCGGTGGCCAGCGGCTGGTTCAGCGTTAAGGCCTCTTCCAGCCGCTGGGACTCGTGCTGGGACTCGTCCAGATTCTCCCCGTTCTTCAGCAACAGCCAACGGGTTCCCTTGAGGACCTTCTTCGCCAGGCTGTCAGAGGCTTCGCGGTACAAATCGCGGCGCAGGTTGCTGAGCCGGCCGTTGAACAACTTCATGATGTGAAAGCGATCGAAGACGATCTGAGCAGCGGGCGAATGGGACGTCACCGCGCTGATGTAAGCCGGCGACATGTCGATCGCGACCGCTTCCCCCTTCGCGTGAGCAGACCGCAGCCGGGGCCAGAACTCGTCCAAGGCTGCTGCCCCCTTGCCTTTTCCGACGAACAACACGCGGCCGCTGTCCACGTCGATCACCACCGTGAGGGACCGATGCCGGCGGCCAATGCTGATTTCATCGATGGCCAGCCGCCGGACGTGCTTGAGCTTCGGTTTGGCGTCGTGCTGCTCCAGATGGCGCTGCCCGATCTTGCGGATCGTGTCCCCGCTGACCTGCCGGTGACGGGCCACATCCTGGACGGCGGCCACCAGCGAGCAAATCCAGCACGTCACGTTCAAAGCGTTTCGTCGAGCGATGGTGTGCGTCGGCGAACGGCACCCGCAGTTGGCGGACGAGGCCGCAGTTCCGGCACCGCACCCGCGGCACCGCCAGCTCAATCGACACCGGGCGAGACCCGCTGGGCAAGCTGCGAAACGTGCGTTTGACGGCTCCCTGGGAAAACACGTCGCCCGGCCCGCACGCCGAACACCGAAACGACTCACGCGGTTGCTCGATGCGAACGATCCTCTTTCCGTCCTCAAACCGGCTGCTCTTGTATCGGTAACCACGAAGGCCAAAGGCCTGGCTAATTAAGCTGTCGGACATGCTTGCTCCCGTGTTTCTAAAGTTGTAAGAACACACATCACTTCAGAGGGGACAAGCCTGTCCGCTCTCGATCAACCCTCAATACGCAATTCTCGGATGAGCCGACTTTTTTCGGGTGATGGGCCGCGGATTGGGCGGATGGCTGCGGATCGGCTCACAGGCCGGAAGCGTTCACCGGTTGGGGCCGGGACCTTTTTCGGCCATGGCCGGCTTTGTGTCGCTCGCTGTTTCCCGTCGCAAAGGGTGCCCGGTCTTGGTCATCCCGTAAAGCGTCGTCCCACCTGTCAATGGTGATAACGCCGGTCCCAGTGCTGATCCTCGCAAATTGGCCGAATCCGCGTCATCCGCGGTCCCTCCCCTTTTGTTGCCGCTCTGCCGAGCTGGGCCGATTCGGGCCATCCGTGTTAATATTGAGCCGAGGTCACGCGACCGAAATCCACGAAAATCGATTGGGGAACCATGAGTGACTTTGGCCAGCACCCGGCAGCGGCGATGACACGGCGCCACTTCTTTGGCGATTGCCAGGTCGGGCTGGGGGGCATTGCCCTGGCGTCGCTGCTGGGCGAGGACGCTGCCGGTGCGGGCGGCATTTCGATTGACGACCGTCGACCGCTATTGCCGCGAGATCCGCATTTTTCGGCGCGGGCCAAGAATGTCATCTTCCTGCACATGGCGGGGTCGCCTCCGCATCTGGACCTGTTTGACTACAAGCCGGAGTTGGTCCGCCGAACGGGTGAACCGTGCCCGGACGAGTTCTACGAGGGGAAACAATTCGCGTTCACCTCAGAGCGGCCGACGTTGTTAGGGACGCCTCATGCATTCTCCCAGCAGGGTCGGGGCGGGGCGTGGTTTTCGGATGCGGTCCCGCGGCTGGCGGAGGTTGCCGATGAGCTGTGCTTTGTTCGCTCGATGTACACCGAGCAGTTCAACCATGCGCCGGCCCAACTGCTGTTGTACACCGGCTCGCCGCGACTGGGGCGTCCGTCGATGGGATCGTGGGTGACGTACGGACTGGGGAGCGAGAGCAGCGATCTGCCGGGGTTCGTGGTGCTGCTGTCCGGCGGGCTCAACCCGAGTGCGGGGCAGTCGGCGTGGGGGAGCGGTTTTCTGCCGTCGGTGTTTCAAGGAGTGCAGTGCCGTTCGAAGGGAGACCCGGTGCTGTACGCCTCCGACCCGCCCGGAATGACCCGCACGATGCGCCGGCGGACGCTCGACGCCATCAACGGCCTCAACGAGTTGCAGGCCGCCGAGCTGGGGAGTGCGGAGACGGTCACTCGCATTGCTCAGTACGAATTGGCCTTTCGGATGCAGGTCAGTGTGCCGGAGGTGATGGATATTTCTCAGGAAACGCGAGGGACACTTGAGAAGTATGGAGCACAGCCGGGAGAGGCGAGTTTCGGGAACAACTGTCTGCTCGCGCGGCGGTTGGTGGAGAACGGTGTGCGGTATGTGCAGTTGTTCGACTGGGGCTGGGACTTCCACGGCACCGGGCCCAAGCAGGACATTCGCGACGGGCTGACGGAACGCTGCCGGCCGATGGACCGGGCCGTGTCGGCGCTGATCGCCGATTTGAAGCAGCGAGGGCTGCTCGAAGAGACGCTGGTGATTTGGAGCGGCGAGTTTGGACGCACTCCGTTCCGTGAAGGCCGCACCGCGAAAGGGCAGGTCCTGGGACGCGACCATTACCCCGATTGCTACACGATGTTTCTCGCAGGGGGCGGGGTCAAACCGGGGTTCGCCTACGGGCAGTCGGATGAACTCGGCTTCTCAATCGCCGAGAACGCGATGCACGTCCACGACCTGCAGGCGACGATCCTGCATTTGCTCGGCTTCAACCATGAGCAGTTGACCCGCTTCTATCAGGGCCGTCACTTCCGTCTCACGGACGTGCACGGACAGGTCGTGCGCGATTTGTTGGCTTGAGAAGCGGCGAATCAGCCATCCGAGACAGGCGGCTGCTGTTTGATCGCTGTGTAAATCTCCTCGCGGTGGACGGAGACTTCACGGGGGGCCTCAATGCCGAGTCGCACACGGTCGCCACGAACTTCGACGACGGTGATCACGATCTTGTCTCCGATCATGATGCGCTCGTCACGATGTCGTGAAAGGACAAGCATGGGTCAACTCCTTTTGTCGTCACACATACTCGCGTGGGGAATTGTGTGGTGTCAGTCCCAGAAATAGAAAAACCGGCTTCCGTCGTCATGACGGAGTCGCCGGGTTACCGGGACAAGCGGCTCGCAGTGATGTCGGCATCGTGCCGCGCGTGGGAACGGCCTGTCGTCGTCGTGGCGGCTGTCATATCCGCCGTCAAACTTTGCATCGACGCCCCAGCTTTCCATTCCCGAGGCCGTTCGGCGGGATCGGTGTCACATTGGCGAATCGGTGTAGGATCTGTCCGGTTTTGTCTATTGTGCGGATCGGAACGGTGTTCGAAGCCGCACACAGCGAACGGGTGGCGGGGGCGCATTTGCGCGTGGGGTGACGGAGATCACTCCAATCCGGGGGCTGCGCATGGTCAACCAAACGGCGACACGGCACCTTGAACGGCTAAAGACAGAAGGCGCACCTCCTTGCATTGATCGTGGTACTGAAATTCGGGGCATCCCATGAGGTTGCACGTCACATTGCAGACACATCCTGCTTCGCAATGTGTTCATTGCTTACTCACGGGATTTTTCTTAGATTTGTAGTGGTGTTAGTGCAACCGCCTGTTGAGATGGTCCGACTCGCGTGTCATGGTCGTGTCGGCAGCTCGATAGATTCGTACACCACCACGGCTCGCAGAGCCGTGGTGCACAGTTTTCAACGAGGTGGTTGCGCATGCGGGAATTGGAGATCAGCAATGCCTATCCGGATTCAATGTCCAAGTTGTCGGCGGAAGCTGCTAGTCGCGGATCGAATACGAGGTGATTTGCGAAACTGCCCCGCTTGTGGAAAGGTAACCGTTCACACCCCGGATAGCAGGGTGGGGGGTGGTTGGCTGGCGAAGTGGGCTTTGACGGCGTCGGTGACGAAGGTGAAGACGTTACGGTTCTGCTGGCGACAGGTTTCGATCACGCTCAGCAGCGTCTCCACGA
>JAJDEI010000324.1 GCA_029259845.1 Planctomycetaceae bacterium
TGAAACAAACCGGTGCCCGCTGGCGGGTCCGCCGCGTCAACCGCCTGGCGGGCCTCTGCTCGCTGATGGACAGCCACCCATGGAAAACCTACCGGCAAACCGCCTGAAAAACCAAACCGCCGAAATCCGCGCGTGCACCCAGAAACAGCCAGCCACCGTCGCGGTCTTGCAACCAAACTTTGTTGCACTACAGTCGGGCGTCCCATCGAAACGTGAGGCGCCGATGAATCTCTTTCCGGACCGCGACGAGACCATCTCCGGGCTGATCCCGCAACTTCGTTCGCGGCAACTGTCGTGCGACGAGCTGCTCTCCCGATGTCTGTACCGAATCGACGAACGCGAGGCGGAGGTTCGGGCATGGGTCCTTATCGATCGTGAGGGAGCAATCGCGGCGGCCCGTGAGTTGGATGCAGAACTCGCAGCAGGGCACGACCGCGGTCCGCTGCACGGCATTCCCATCGGGATCAAGGACATCGTGGATGTCGCCGGTTGGCCGACGGCGGCCGGTTCGGCTCAATGGAAGGACCGCATCGCCGAACGAGATGCAACGCTGGTCGCCAAGCTGCGCGACGCAGGAGCCATCCTGTTAGGCAAGACAGTCACGACACAGTATGCGTCCTTTGATCCGCCGGTCACTCGCAATCCCTGGAAACTGGAACGCACGCCGGGCGGGTCTTCCAGTGGATCAGCGGCAGCGGTGGCGGAGGGAATGTGCCTGGCGGCTATCGGCTCGCAAACCGGGGGCTCGATCACCCGCCCGGCCAGCTATTGCGGAGCGTGCGGCTGCAAGCCGAGTTACGGCTGTGTCAGCCTGAGCGGTGTTCTGCCGTTGGCGCCGAGCATGGACCATCCCGGTCCGCTCGCACGTTCGGTCGAAGACCTGCAACTCGTGTATCACGCCATCGCCGGATACGACCCGGATGATCCCCACTCGTTCTCCTGTCCGCAGGACGCCGATGACGCTGCAAGTGGCGACACGAGTGAGCCCCAAGCACCGCGACTCGGACAGTTGGCAGGCATGTTCTCCGAGATGGCCAGCGACGACGTGAACCATGCATTCTCACAGGCGATCGAGACGCTGCGGTCATCCGGTGCGACGATTGCGGCGGCACCGTTGCCGCCCCAGTTCGACGGGATCCTCGCGCAGCATGGCGGTGTCATGGCCACCGAATCAGCCGCAGTGCACGAAGAACGGATTGGCCGGCACCCCGAGGAGTACGGCCCCTGCATCACCAAACTGGTCAACGAAGGGCTGAGCATCCGCGCGACCGATTACGTCCGCGCACGAGAGCACCAACTGTTGGCGAAGCGAACCATCCTGCAGACGCTGCATGGTTTCGACGCCCTCATCTGTCCCGCAACGACAGACGCGGCCCCGGACGCTTCGACGACCGGCAACCCGGCGTTCAATTCCCCCTGGAGTTACACCGGCCTGCCTGTCGTTTCTTTCCCGGTCGGCCTCTCCCCGGACGGCTTGCCGCTGGCGGTCCAATTGGTCGGTTGGCCACAGGGAGAAGCGCGGCTGTTTCGAGCCGCACGCTGGTGTGCCGGCCGATTCGCGACCTGAACCGTGCCCGGACGTCCGTCTGGTGATCCATCGGCGTCAGATCGGCAACCAGAGCCGTGAACCAGAGCCTTGAAATCAGAGCCGCGCCCGTTAGGAAGCGACCACGGTCAAGGGGAGCGCGCTCCTGGACGGGCCGTCTCTGGAAACGCACGACACGTGTGATCGGTCGCATCCTGACGGGCGCGGCTCTGATGGGCACAGCTCCGAGGGCCGCGAGAAGCGGTGTCGTTGCTCAGAGATTGCTCGATTGCCCCCTTTCTCGCCGGAACATCTTGCCCGAAATCGGACTCTATGCCATCATCCGCCGCCCTCGCTTACCACCAAGGAGGAACCCATGTACTGTTCAAACTGCGGCGAGAAAGCGGTCGGCCGTTTTTGCTCGGCCTGCGGATCTCGAATCCAGCCCCCCGAGTCTGTCGCTTCAACACCGTCTGTTGAGCCAACAGCTCTTGAACCAACGGCTCTTGAACCAATGCCTGTCGGGCCGTTGGCCGTAGACAAAACGGCTGTCGAACGATCCCGTGTCGAGCCCGATACGATCGTGCCAACGGGAGACTGGGCGGACGAAACCGTGTATGAGGAACTGCTCAAATTCCCCGATGTGCGCGAACGGATCGCGCGGGCCTCTCAGCGCAGCCGCAAGACAATGACGGGCGAGGAAATGCTGGCGCTGTTCGACTCCATCGTGCCCACCGGCGTTTCCTTCGAAAAGCTGACTGTCGCACTGTTGCCAATCTTTGACCGCATGGGGATCAAGACGGGTAAGCAGTCATCAGTCACGCTCCGTGTTCGTGCCGGGCATGGGATCGTTGCCACGCTGTGCGCTTTGGCGAGCCAGGGGTACGAGCTTCAGAAGGTCGACCAGTCCGAGGACGGGTGCGTCCTGACCGCGATGATTCCCTCCAACCTGTGGACGAACCGGGGCGAACTCGTTGTCGCGCTGCAGCGCGGAGACCGGTGTCTTGAGATTCGATCGGCGACGACGATCTCCGGCCAGCTCATCGACTGGGGCCGCAGCCGCCGCATTCTCGACGACCTATTTGCCGAAGTCCGCCGCGAGCTGTCCTCGATCCGCAACCAGGGAGGTCCGCCCGGACGCAGGGTCGCGTGACGCGCCATTGGCCGACTGCGCTGGCGAATCACACCCCGTCCGCCAACCCATTGGCTTTCTCACGAAGCACGTACTTCTGGATCTTCCCGGTCGAGGTCTTCGGCAGCGGGCCGAAGATAACGGTCTGGGGGCATTTGAAGTGGGCCATCCGCTCGCGGCACCAGCCAATCAATTCCTGGGACGTCAATGACCCGTCGGCATCGGACCGCAACGCAACAAATGCACAAGGGGTCTCGCCCCATTTTTCATCGGGCCGGGCGACGACGGCCGCTTCGAGCACCTGCGGGTGCCGATACAGCAGCTCCTCGACTTCGAGGCTGCAGATGTTCTCCCCGCCGGAGATGATGATGTCCTTGGCGCGGTCCTTGATCTCGGCGTAATCGTCCGGATGCATGACCGCCAAATCGCCCGAATGAAACCACCCGTCCTGAAACGCCTCCTGCGTTGCCGGCTCGTTCTTGAGGTACCCCATCATCACGGTGTGGCCGCGCATCACCAGTTCGCCGATCGCCTTGCCGTCGTCGGGGAGGTCGGCACCGGTTTGTGGGTCGATGACCTTATGGCCGGTGATCGTCAGACACGGCACTCCCTGCCGGCTCATCTTCTGCATGCGCTCCGTCGGTTCGAGTTCGTCCCAATCCTGTTGCCACTCGCACCAGTGGGAGGGCCCGAAGACCTCGGTCAGTCCGTACAGATGAGAGACCCGAAACCCGAGCGCTTCCATCCCGGCGATGACCGCACTGGGCGGCGCGGCTCCGCCGGTGGCAATGTTGACGGTTCCGTGCCGAAACTCCCGCCGCACTTCGTCCGGCGCACTCATCAGGATGTTGAGCACCGTCGGCGCTCCGGCAAGATGCGTGACTGCGTGCTCATCGATGAGCGAGTAGATCAATTTTGGGTCGACGTTCCGCAGACAGACATGCGAGCCGCCCGCCGCCGTCACCGCCCACACGCAGCACCAGCCGTTGCAGTGGAACATCGGCACGGTCCACAGGTAGACCGGCGTGCGGGACAACTCGAACGCGATGATCGAACTCATCGAATTCAAATAGGCACCCCGATGGTGATACACGACTCCTTTGGGATTGCCCGTTGTCCCAGAGGTGAAGCTGAGTGAAATCGCCTGCCATTCATCGTCCGGAAAACTCCATTCGTAGTTCGGATCACCTTCTGAGAGAAACGCTTCGTATTCCCGTTCACCGATCACTTCTCCGGCCGGTTCCAGCGCGTCATCGATGCCGATCACCAGCGGCTGCGACTTCATTTGAGCAAGGGCCTGCGTCGCAAGATCGGCATAGGCGCGATCGACGAACAGCACCTTGGCTTCCGCGTAGTCGAGCATGAAGGCGACCGCGGTCGGATCGAGCCGCGTGTTGATTGTGTTCAGCACGCCCTGTGTCATCGGCACGCCGAAATGCAGTTCGATCATCGCCGGTATGTTGGGAGCGATGACCGAGACGGTGTCTCCTTTGCCGATGCCCCGCCGGGAGAGCGCCGACGCCAGTTGCCGGCAGCGGGAGTACAGGGTCCGGTAGTCGATGCGCCGCTCACCGTGGATCACCGCTGTCCGCCCGGCGTACACGTGAGCGGCCCGTTCGAGAAAGGTTGTCGGCGTGAGCGGGGCGTAGTTCGCCGCACAGCGGCCGAGGCCTTGTTCGTAAATCGACATGCCGTCCCCTTGATGATGCTTGGGCCGTGTTGAATGTTCGGGGAGAGAGATGGGTGCCTGCCAGTCTAACTTGAGAATCACTGGCTGTTCCAGCATGATGGGAGCGACACGGAATCGCTGCCGCACCCGCTCAGAGGTGCGGGTGGCTGGGGCGATCTGAAGCCGCTGATTAATCAGCCGCCCGGAACTCTGGGGCTGCGGACGGTTAACGAACCGCGTCACGGCCCCAGTGTTCGGTCCGGTGTCCAACTTTCATTGCCTCAACAGCCCCCAGCCACCTGGAAACAAGCGAGCACCATCATCGAACGGTCCCGCCCCTGACTCACCGCTGGGGAAGAAGGCCCTCCCCCGCCTGTTTATCCTGGACGATGTTCCTCATGCCCCTTCCTGATACCCCTGGTGCCCGGTTCCGCAACGCCGTCGAAACGGAACGGCCGCTGCAAGTCGTCGGGGCCGTCAACGCCTTCTGTGCGCTGCTGGCGGAACAGGCCGGCTTTCGGGCGTTGTATTTGTCGGGGGCGGGAGTGGCGAATGCATCGTTCGGAATGCCCGATCTTGCCGTCACCACGATGAACGACGTCGTCGAGGACGCGCGGCGCATTACCGGGGCGACCGATCTGCCGCTGTTGGCCGACTGCGACACCGGCTGGGGCAATCCGCTGACCATCGCCCGCACCGTACGTGATATGACCCGGGCGGGCGTCGCAGCGATTCATCTCGAAGACCAGGTCGACACCAAGCGCTGCGGGCACCGGCCCGGAAAACAAGTCGTCGCCACGCAGCAGATGGCCGACCGCCTGTCGGCAGCCGCGGATGCGCGCACCGATGAGAGCTTCGTCCTGATGGCCCGCACCGACGCAGCCGCGGTCGAGGGTATCGAGGCGGCCATCGACCGGGCCAATCGATACATCGAGGCGGGAGCTGACATGATCTTCGCTGAGGCGCTGACCGGCCTGGAGCAGTTTCGACAGTTCACCGCCAACGTCTCCGCCCCGGTGCTTGCCAATATGACGGAGTTCGGACGGACGCCCCTGTTGACCGTGAGCCAACTGGACGAGGCGGGCGTGCGGCTGGTGTTGTACCCGCTCACCGCCTTCCGCGCCATGAGTGCCGCCGCCCGGAACGTCTATGGCACGCTGCGGTCCGAGGGCGTGCAGTCGTCGCTGCTCACGCAGATGCAAACGCGCGATGAACTGTACGAAGTCCTCAACTATCACCATTTCGAGCAACTGCTTTCCCAATCACCGATGGAGTCCGAGCAAGATGGCCAGTAACGCATCATCCCAAGGTCTCGCCGGTGTCGTCGCCGGAGAGACCGCCCTCAGCACCGTGGGCAAAGAAGGGGCCGGGCTGACCTATCGGGGGTATTCGATCGAGGATTTGGCAGAGCACGCGACGTTCGAGGAAGTCGCCTACCTCCTGATCGAAGGGGACCTTCCCGATCGCGAGCAGTTGGACCGGATGCGGGTTCGGCTGCAAGGACAGCGCGGACTGCCGGACGCGCTGCGAAGTTCGTTGGAACTGATCCCCGCAAATGCCCATCCGATGGATGTCCTGCGGACCGGGTGCTCGCTGCTCGGCTGCCTCGAGCCGGAGGACTCCTTCGAGCAACAAACCGCAATTACCGAGCGGTTGCTCGCCGCCTTTCCCTCGATGCTGGCCTACTGGTATCACTACAGCCGCAACGGACGGCGTATCGAAACGGTGACTGACGAGCCGGGCATTGCGGGACATTTCCTCCATCTGCTGCACGGCCGCGCCCCCTCCGAGGAGCACGTCCGGGCGATGGACGTTTCGCTCATCCTGTATGCCGAGCACGAATTCAACGCCTCCACCTTCGTCGCCCGCATCACCGCGTCGACGCTGTCAGACATCTATTCGGCCATCACCGCCGCCATCGGGACACTTCGCGGGCCGCTGCACGGGGGGGCCAACGAAGCGGCGATGGCGTTGATCGAGCGGTTTGAAACCCCGGAACAAGCCGAGCAGGGCATCCTGGACGCGCTGTCCCGCAAGGACAAGATCATGGGCTTCGGCCATCGGGTCTACCGCGAGCGGGACCCGCGTTCGGACATCGTTCAAGGGTGGGCCAAGCGGCTGGGCGCGCAGTGCGGCGACGACCGGCTCTACGCGGTCTCCGAACGCATTCATGCGGTCATGAAGCGCGAGAAGAACTTGTTCCCCAACCTCGACTTTTATAGCGCATCGGCCTACCACTTTCTGGGCGTGCCGACCGAGCTATTCACCCCGCTGTTCGTCTTCTCCCGCACCGCCGGCTGGGCGGCCCACGTCATGGAACAACGCGCCCACAACCGCCTCATCCGCCCCAGCGCCGACTACACCGGCCCACAGCCACGCATATTTATCCCGTTGGATGCACGATGACACCTCGGTCGGGCAGCCCCTTGAGAAACACCATTCCGCGTGCCACTGCCGTCTCGGCAGTGCGAGAGACCAGTCAATTCGCCCACGTCAGTACGGCTGATACAGCCGTGGCACACGTTATCAACAGGCTGCGACGGGACGACGACCTGTCGTCGACCGAAGTCGGGCATCGGAATCACCTTGGTGCCTTAGGTAACCGTTCACACCCCGGATAGCAGGGTGGGGGGTGGTTGGCTGGCGAAGTGGGCTTTGACGGCGTCGGTGACGAAGGTGAAGACGTTACGGTTCTGCTGGCGACAGGTTTCGATCACGCTCAGCAGCGTCTCCACGA
>JAJDEI010000325.1 GCA_029259845.1 Planctomycetaceae bacterium
TGGGCATGCTGTGCCGGCTGCTGTGAGGTTGTCGCTTTGCAGAGTGGGGCAAGCTCCGGGGAGCTTGTCGAATTGGCCGGTCGCACGACGTCGCGTGGACACTCCGCCGAAGAATTTCCCGCCACCCGCCGAATCGAGCCACTATTCCCCTTTTCGCCGACGCCGGAGCCCTGCACCGACGGCGACGATCAGCCCGCCCCAGGCGATCGCGCTGATGGCGGCTCCCCAGCGCACGCTGGCGGGGGAGTAGCGCCATGCCACGACGTGCTCCCCGGAGGAGAGTTCGGCGTTGAGGAACAGCTCGCCGGTTGCGGTCCCCTGCTCTTCTCCGTCGATCGTGACGTGCCAGCCGGGGTAGTCCAACTGGGCGACCGTCAGTGTGGTGGCGCTGGCCGCCTCTGCAACGCCGTCGCCGACGGACGTTTGGATTTCGACCGAGCTGTCATCAATGGCCCTGACGGTCGCCTCTTCTCGCGTTTGCGTGCCTTGCAGCCGCGTGAACGGTCCGGGTTCTGTCATCTCATAGAGGTACAGCGGCTGCTGAAACCGTCCCCAGGCCGGGTTGAGCAGCCGGTCGAAACCTTGCCAGACGAGTTTCGTGTGCGGCCATTCGGAGCGGTCGAGCCGTTCCATCCGCAGGATGTGCGTCACGGCAGCCGTTTGCAGCCAGTTCCGCTGACGAGCCCGTGTCTCACGATGCTGTTCGGGGGAGGCGTCGTCGGCCGGTTCGGGCATGACGAATTCCGGATCGAAATACGCAGCCGGTCCCAGGCCCAGGTAGACGGGCGTCGCCGGGAATCCAGTCAGACTGGCGACGTTCGCACCGGGAGCCCACAGCCGGACCGGTCGCAGTTGAGGGCCGGCGTTTTCATAGTCTTTCAGAAGCCGGCGGACCTCGCTTTGCTCGCGATGACTGATGGGCGGATCGGCCACCATCACCGCGTAGGTCACGTGCCGGCTGACCCAGAACAGGTCGGCCAGTGTGAGCGCAAGCACCGTGGTCACCAGCAAACCGCGGATGACCGGTCGTCGCCCTTTGAGCCTTCGGTTGAGCCCGGTCCCGGCCAATACCCAGTCGAGCCCGGCCCCGGCGAGCAGTCCGGCTGCGAGTGTTGTCACGATGCCGTAGCGTCCCGGCCCCATGAAGAAGCTGAATCCCGGCAGATGCCGCGTGACCGGCAGCAGCCAGCCGGTCGTGTAGGCCATCGCCGCCAGACCGAGCAGCAACCAGATAAGGTGACGCCGGTCGGCAGGCTTGCCACCCAACAGCGCGACCAGCAGCCAGCACAGGATCAACGACCACGGCGCCATCCCGAAGTACAGATGGGCCTCGACCTTGTTGGTGGCGGAGCCGATCGACAGCACCTTGATCGCGTTGAGCGCCTGGTCCGGGTCGGAGTCGGCCGTGTACCACATCCAGGGGGCGACGATTTGCGAGAGGTACCAGGGAGGGATGTGCCCATAGCCCGGATCGTGATGGGCTCCGACCTGCTCGCGCTGGCTGCGTTGCTTGAGTTCCCAGGTGGGGCCCAACTGGACGGCGGAGAGGGCGAAACCGCAAGCGACGGCCAGCGTGACCGGAACGAGGATCCCGCGAAACGCTTGCCCGTTTTGCAACGAAGACGCCAAGGTTTCGCGGCTCAGGACAACCCGCAGGATCGTGTAACTGACGACGGTCAATTGCGTGATAAACGCCAGATTGAAGTGCCCCGCCAGCAGATGCACACCGAGCGCTGCCGCAAGTCCGATCAGCCAGCCGCGGCGGCCCGTCTGCAGGAACGATTCGACGCACCACAGGCTCAGCGGCAGGTACACGCCGCCGATGATCGCCCACTCCAGGCAGATGCGCGTCGGAAACCAGCCATACACAAACACAACCGCCGCCAGCGTCGCCGCCGCCGCAGACAGATCGAGCCGCCGCATGAACAGCCAGGTGAACAGAAATGCCAGCACATAGTGAACAATTTGGCTGACATTGTAGGCCGCATTGACGGAGAGGAGCCGGTAGAGCAGCGGGTTGGGCGGGTAGAGCACGCCGGTCTGGCTCTCCGCCAGCAGCGGATACCCGAAGCCGACCGACCGGTTCCAGAGCGGCAGGCGTCCCTCGGCCAGTTGGTCCGCATAGACCGTCTTCTGCGGAAAGAAGTAGGGATACAGGTCTCCGCCGATCAACCCGCCCCCCTGCCAAAGCGGTGCCCAGAACAGCATCGTCAAGCCGGCGGCCAACAGCAGAATCAACAGGAGCGTGCGAATCGACATGTCGCGGAGAGCTTGTGAGTTTTTCGGTGGAAACACCGGGTGTCTCATGGTTTTACGAAACGTTGAGGACACGAGCCGCTGCCATCAGGCACTTCGCGTGCTTGCTGATTCGAGACACCGGGTGTTTGAGTTCGCGTTGGGAAACGATCACAGCCTCGAAGCGTTGAGGATTCGTGCGGCGGCGTCAACCGTGTCGCGCAGCTCGGCCCTGCACAAGGACGCACGAATTGTTGTCGCTGTCATTCCACACTGGTATGCTGAGGCAACGAAGGATCGGATTCTTGCAGCGAAGATGTGGCTGCTGCCAATCTGTGAACGTTTCCATGAAACCGAGCACGTTCTGTCTGTTGATTGCGGCCTTCGGCATTCCGGTCGGAGCGTACCTGGTCCGTCCCCAACCGGCTGCTTTCGGGCCGGTCGCGGAGACAGCCGCGGCTGAGACGGACTTTCCTCGTTCCCGATTGCCGTTGCGGAGAGAACCGCTGGGTCCGTCGGCCAAGTATCCGCCCCGCATCACGAACGTGCAGATCGTTGATTTCGACCAGGACGGGATGCAGGACGTCATCGCTTGCGACGCCCTGCGGAACCAGGTGTTGTGGTACCGCCAATCGCCGCGCGGCGAATGGGAAGAACGGCTGCTTGGCGATGATTTGGTTGCGCCGGCGCATGCGACGCCAGTCGATTTGGATGCCGATGGCGACCTCGACGTGCTCGTCTCCGTGCTGGGGAATATCTATCCGGATGACACGCATGTCGGGCGAGTTGTGTGGCTTGAGCAGGCGGGGGACCGGTTCATCCGCCACCTGCTGCTCGATGACGTGCGGCGTGTCGCCGACATTCAGGCGGGCGACCTCGACGGGGACAGCGATCTAGATTTGGTTGTTGCCGTCTTCGGCTATGCCCGCGGACGGATTCTCTGGCTGGAGAATAGGGGCGGCGGGCGTTTTCGAGACCACGAAATTGACTACGGGCCGGGGGCGATCCATGTCCCGCTGGCTGATTACGACGGCGACGGCGATCTCGACATCGCCACGGTCTTTTCCCAAAACGAGGAGGAGGTCTGGGGCTACGAGAACCTGGGCGGAGGGAAATTCCGATCGCGTTTGTTGCATCTGACAGTCAACCACGATGTGGGCAGCGCCGGGCTGGTGCAGACGGATCTCGACGGCGACGGCGATGCCGACCTGCTCTGGCCGTTGGGGGACAACCTCGAGTATCAGTATACCTATCCGCAGCCGTATCATGGCTGCGTCTGGCTGGAGAACCGGGGCGGCTGGGAGTTTGTTCCCCGGCAGATTGCGCAGTTCGGCGGCTGTTACGCGGCTGCCGCGGCCGATCTGGATGCGGACGGCGACCGCGACGTCGTGCTGGTCAGCCTGTTCAACGACTGGCAGACGCCCGGACATGCCAGTGTTGCTTGGTTGGAGAATGATGGCGCGCAGGGTTTCACCACCTGGCAGATTGACGACCGGCCGACGCACCTGGTCACGGTGGCTTGCGGGGATTTGAACGGCGACGGGCGGGACGACATTGTCGCCGGGGCGTTGCATGTCACCCGCTCGGACGATGATCTGGGCCGGATGGCGGTCTGGACGAGCCGGCAGGACGAGGGAGCCTCCTCCCCATGAACCGCGCCGTTCCGATCCTGTGCGTGGTGGTCGCTGCCGAGCTTGTGGGAGCGGCTGCTCTGCTGGGCTGGTGGGCCGTCGCGCCGTCCTCACCCCCCGCACCGGAACCGCCGCGGCCGGAGATGTCGTTTCTGGATTCGGTGACCGCCGCAGAGATCCGCGAACGGCAGGAACAGCTGGCCGCCGATCGTGCGGAAGACTGGCGAGCCCTTGCGGAAATTTACGTGCTCTACGGCTTCTTTGCTGAGGCGGACGTCTGCTGTCGCCGCGCGGCTGCACTCGATCCCGACTCCTTTTGGACGTACTTCTGGTGGGGCACGGCCCTGTCTCGTCTGGGAGAGACGCAGGCATCGAGCGAACAGTTCCGAGCGGCTGTCGAAGTGGCCGACGGGCCGCTGGCCGACGTCACCTGGTATTGTATCGGGCTGAATCTACTCCGTGAGGAGAACCCGCAGGACGCCGAGAAGGCGTTTCGCACCGCTCCGGGCTATGCCCCCGCCGACTACGAACTGGCCAAGCTGCTGGTTCGTTCGGACCGTGCGGCTGATGCGGTGCCGCTGTTGGATCGTCTCATCCAGGACCATCCGCAGCGACAGAAGTATTGCCAATTGCGATCGCATGCCGCTCGACAATTGGGAGACTCCGAGGCAGCAGCCGACTTCCTCGATCGCGCGGATTTCGCCACGGAAGTGCTTTCGTCGGACGAACTGACCGGGTTCCTCGAAGAGCAAATCGGGCGGCATGGGCTGGACGTCTGGATTGAGGAAGGACGCCGTCTCTTTGCGGAGGGGGCTGTCGCGGAGGCGGCAGCGCGGCTGCGGGAGACTTTGGAGGTCGAATGGAGGCAGGAGGCGGCCGACCTGCTCGCCCATGCCGCGCTTCAACTCGGCCATCCCGACGAGGCGATTCGCGTGGTGAAGGAAGCAATCGCGCGGTCCAGTCCCACGCCCGAGCGGCTGGTCGTACTGGGGGACGCCTATCAGATGCGGCACGAGTACGATCACGCCCGAGAGGTCTGGGAGCGCTCGGCCCGCCTTCGGCTCCACCCGGCGGCCCATGAGCGGCTGGCCGCGCATTTCGCTCAACGGGGGGATGAACAGTCCGCAACCCGCCATCGGGCGCTGGCCTCATTGGCAACGGGGATCGCGGCTCTGCGGCGTCACGAACTTGAGACAGCTGAAAAGGAGTTGCAGCAGGCGGTCGAACTTGCTCCGCAGCAGGCCCATGCGTGGTATCATCTGGGGGAATGCCGCCGGTGGCTGGGCGAACGGGAAGCTGCGGAGATTGCCTATCGCCGATGCCTGACCATTGATCCGGACCACGGTCGCGCCCAGAGATCGTTGGACCGGCTGCGGTCGTCGCCATCACCCGGATGATTGATAAAGATGTTCTGAACCATTGCCAGGTCCCGCGAGTCACTCTTTGTGAGGGAGCATCACATGTTGTCGAGACCGTCTTTTGTGCTGCTGTTCGCTGTGCTGTTGTTCGCTGCGGCGATGGGTCCGGCGCTGTCGCCGACACAGGGGGCGGATCCCCTGTCCGGGAGCGACGCCGGGCACGTGGCGGACATCGCCTCGTTCGTGTTGTCGCCGTCGCAGTGGGAGCGGATCGACACGTCGGTCGACCTGGCGTTGGAGTTTCTGGCGACTCAACAGCGCCGCGACGGCTCGTTCAACACGCTGGACACGGGCCAACCGGGAGTGACGAGCCTGTGCGTGCTGGCGTTTCTGTCGCGTGGCCATGTTCCGGGCGAAGGACCGTACGGGGAGCGTCTCAACCGGGCGATCGATTACGTCCTCTCCAAGCAGCGGAGCGACGGCTTGTTGTTCAATCTGCCGATCGGTCCCTGGTACTACGGCACCGCGACGCACACCGGCATTTACAACCACGCCATCGCCGGGCTGATGCTCGCGGAAGTGTACGGCATGGGCGATGCGGAGCGGCAGGAGCGGATTCGTGCGGGCGTCTCTCAGGCGGTCGCGTTTACGCTCGGGCATCAGAGCCGATTTAATCGTAACCGGCAGGAGCAGGGAGGCTGGCGCTATTTGAAGTTGTCCGACCATCGCAGCGACGCCGACCTTTCGATCACCGCCTGGCAGTTACTGTTCCTGCGGTCAGCCAAGAACGCCGAGTTCGAGGTTCCGCAAAAGGCGATCAACGAGGCGATGGGCTATGTCGAGCGGTGCTTCGACCCTCGACGGGGCACGTTCGTGTACTGCATTGTGTCCGGTCGCTTGGCAACTCCCGCGATGGCCGGTGCCGGGATCGTTTCGCTTTCGATGGGAGGCCGGCATGAGTCCGCCTCCGCCCGCCGCGCCGCCGAATGGATGCAACGGCTGCCGTTCGACCGCTACCGGGCGGTGGAGCGGTATCACTATAGTGCGTACTACTGCTCTCAGGCGGCCTTTCAACTGGGCGGCGACGATTGGGCCCGCTTCTATCCGCCGCTCATGAACGCCCTGGTCGAGAATCAGGAGTCGGACGGCTCCTGGCAGCGCGAGGCACGCGAGTCTGTGTACGGAAACGCCTATTCGACCGCGCTGGCCGTGCTGGCGCTCACCCCGCCGTATCAGATTCTGCCGATCTATCAGCGGTGACAGTCCGCTGGTCGGATCGGCATTCGCTTCCCGGTCGAACCCGGCATTCTCTGCAGGCCAAACGTCGTGTTGATGTTGGCGCGTCTCCCTGACATCGGCCGTCGCCGTTGGCTCCGGACTGCTAACACCAATCCATGATTCCGGTTAGCCCGGAGGCATCGCCGACCGTGAACCTCCAATCATCCCCCCCATCGTGAAAAACACGTCCGCCCAAGCGGGTGTCTCCGTTGGATGGTGGTGCTCGCTCATTTCAGGGTGGCTGGGGCGCTGTTGAGGCAGCGGAAACGTGTCCTCAGACGGAGCACTGGGGCCGTCACGTGGCTCGTTCACAGTCCACAGCCCCAGACTTCCGAGCGGCTGACTAGGTCGTGTTGACATTCAATCCGTCGGTTTTTCCGCCGGAAATGGGGTAGCACCGGTTGTCCCAACCGGTGCCGCGCAGCGGCAGGAAGCCTGTGCTTGAACGGACGATTTCCCCAGAGGCTTCTTGTCGCGTTGCGACACGGGTTGGGACAACCCGTGCGACCCGGTTCGTATGTCAACACGGCCTTAATCATCGGTGCCAGATCGCCCCAGCCACCCCCCCACCAGTGAGCGGATGCACCCCGTCCAGGCCTTCTCCGAGTTTTTCCTTGACAACCGTCAGAAACCGCAGATACCGTGTAAACAGCATATTCTTAACACCAAGTGCTGAGCCGCGCGGGTGTTTGGTCCTCCAGCGAAACGGCCGAAACACTTGAGGTGGCTCAAGCAGGTGGCTTGAAACTCGTTTGGGCCGCTCTCAACAGAAACCTGGATCAAGGACACCGACGACATCATGATCAAAACCGCAAGTTTGGCATTGGCGTGCGCGGCCCTGCTGGCCGTGACGGCGCAGCAGGCGCACGCGTTGCCGGTCAGCCCCACATTCGACGTCTTTGGCCCGCTCCCCGAGGCGACTTTCTCCGGGAGCGGCATTCCCAATCATTCCGTTGCCATCACGTCATTCGTGGACGGTGCCAACACCATTACGCTGGGCCTGACTGCGACACAACGGTTTGGCGAGCCGCCGGTGACGAATGACGGTGCAGGAACGTTTACGGCACAGGCCGGGGGGTTTCCCGGCATGCCCACCCTCGCCCGCTGGAACTTTGACTACTTCGTCAAGATTGTCGGCGGAGGCACTTTGGCCGACTACGCCATCAACCTGTTGTACGACCTCGATCCGGGTGCCGGCACGGATGAATCAGCTCACGGTGTCTGGGATTTGAGCGCATCATTTCCGACGGATGTCTTGAACCAGGACTCTCAGAACCTCGGATTCGGTTTTCTGGCAGCAGGGTTCCCACCATTTGTCATCGCACCAGGGTTCGGACCGTTCGACCCGACTGCGGCTGGCGAATACACCTTTGCCCTCCGTGTTTCCAGTTTAGGCGGCAGCCCGCTGGGCGAGTCGGCAATTCAGGTCAACACCGTTCCGGAGCCGATCTCGGCGTCACTGTTCGGGATCGGAGCGCTGGGCTTGGCCATCGGTGGCGCTCGCCGCCGGCGGCGAAAGCAGACCGCCTGACCCATCGGGCGAACAACACAACGCATCCCCCAGAGGGCGGCCTTCGCGGCCGCCCTTTTTGCGTTGGCGGCACTCGTCTGACAAGTGCCCGCGAATCATGGTATGATCGATCCGAAATCCTGAGCGCATTCTGCGTCTGCGTGCAAGACAGACTGCGGGTCTCTTGGCGGGTCGTCCCATGTTTTCGTTTGCCGATCGCTGGGCTGGAATCTCTGACGGTGTCTCTCGCCGCGAGGCGCTGGCGGTCGGCGGGATGTCGCTGCTGGGCGGGGTGGGGACAGCGAAACCCGCTGCTGGGGCGGAGACAGCGGCGCGGCCGCGGGCCAAATCGCTCATCTTTCTGGCGTTGTTCGGTGGGCCGCCGCATCAGGACACCTACGATCTCAAGCCGGAGGCACCCGCCGAAATTCGGGGAGAGTTCGAGCCGATCGAGACCTCGCTGCCCGGTTTCTGGATTTGCGAGTACATGCCCAAGCTAGCGCGGCTGGCGCACAAGTACACCGTCATCCGTTCGATGACGCACAAGGACAACGGGCACGAGTCGGCCTTTTATGCCCTCATGACAGGCCGCGCCCATCCGCAGCCCAACACCATCGCCAAAGCGGCGGCGACCGACTTCCCGAGTTACGGCTCCGCAATGAACTTCGTCCGCCCGCCGACGGAGCCGGTGCCCGGTTTTGTGCTGACGGGAGGGCTGATCTCCACAAGGATCGGACAGAACGGCGGGTTTCTCGGCCCGAGTTGGTCGCCGTATGTCATCAAAGGGGACGCCAACGAACCGAGCTTCCGCGTCCCGGAGTTCACGCTCCCCGCCGAGGTTCCCGTCCCGCGACTGCACCGGCGGCAGGACCTCCTGGGAGCCCTGGACGCAACCGTGGCGACGAGCGATCATTCCGCAGCGGCCGGCTTTCCGAAATATCAGCAGCGGGCCTTCGACATGCTCACCAGCCCGCAGATGCAACGGGCGTTCGATCTCGCCGCGGAATCCCCCACTACGCGCGCGGCCTACGGCGACCATCCCTTCGGCCAGAATCTGCTCCTCTGCCGTCGGCTCGTCGAAGCGGGCGTGCCAATCGTGCAGGTCAACTGGCGGAACCGGGGGGACGGCGGTCTCGATACGCACAGCAACAACTTCAACATGTACAAAGGCCTGCTGGCGCCTAAGCTGGACGGCTGCCTGTCGGCTCTGCTCACCGACCTCGACGAGCGCGGCCTGCTGGACGAAACGCTCGTGGTGGCGGCCGGCGAATTCGGACGGACTCCCCGGATCAACAAAGACGCAGGCCGCGACCATTGGGGCGGGTGCAATTCCATCCTGCTCGCCGGCGGCGGCATCAAACAGGGTTTCGTCTACGGCTCCTCGAACAAAACGGCCGCCTATCCGGCCACCAACCCGGTCGGCCCCTGGGACCTGTACGCCACCATCCTGCACTGTTTCGGCATCGACCAGGAAACAACCCTCCACGACACCGAAGGCCGCCCGCACCGGCTGTGTGAAGGAACCGTAATCGCAGACGTGCTCGACCGGGCGTGAGACGTCCGGTCAAGATACGCTGTGTCAAAATGATTTGAAAAACGGGATCGCAACCGAGCTTTCGAGCCGGCCCTATGTCACGTGATGGCACTTCAGATCACCCCAATGTGAGCGGTCACATAAAACGCAGAACGTTATCCGGCAACGTGGTGCCGGATAATGTTCCCTACAACTCGACCAAAACGGCACGTAAGCGTTTGCATAACTTGCAGTTGCGTCAGCCTTTTCGAAACCCTCCTGTCGCGTTATCCGGAACGGACGGTATCTTATCGAGGTCCCGATAAACAGTAGTTAGCTGGACGGAACTCATCATTGCCAAAGATAATCCTGAATCCTCCACCAGTGGTGTGCCAAAATGGGTGTGGATTCCAGCACTGTGCCTGTCCAGCGTAGTTATCATTTTTCTAATTGTCTCCTTCTTTGTCACGCCCACGATTACCGACGATCAGCGTAACGTTATTCGATTGTTGTATTCTTTGGCGTCTGGTTTCGCAACGATGTTCTTCGGCGGCTCGTGTTTGCTCCAATTGGACATCCCCAAAAATAATGGCGGAAAGCTCGGTCTGTCCGCTACGGGGGGCGTTGCGGTATTCATATTCACCTACATGTATCCGCCATATTGGTACTCACCGTCTTCTGAGCCTGACAAGAACGTGAGCGTTTCGATTCATTCCGACAATGAGCAAATCCTTAAAGATGTCGACGTGACGTACCGAATCGGCGGTCGTACTAAAAGTGCCAGTGGATCACAAGGCATTGCTGCCGTAACCGTGCCGGCGCAAACGGAAACTATACAAGAGATTCGAGTGAGTATTCCATGCTACGCTCAGGCATCGACCGGACCATTCAAGGTTGTGGAAGGGCGCGACATTAAAGTGCCGCTTCAAAAAGTGACAACCCCCACGCCCGATCCACTACCACCGACTGCATATCCCGATCCAAGAAATCTCATTCCCTCAAACGAGTGGCCATCGCCTCACGTTTTGGCAGACTACAAACCCACTCCGTCACCGGACACATTTGTGTTTCAGCATGAAAACCTAACTGACGAACTCGCCCACTTGATGCTTTTTAACTTTGCTCGTCATGCAAACTCCCAGGATCCTTGGCGCGTGATCCATGCCGACCCTTGCGATAGCCCGAACAAGTTCAGTGGATTCCAGGAGTCAAAAGGCATTTTTGCTATTATCGCCATGAAGCGCGACTTAAGCCCGCCAGTATACTTGGGAACCGTAGACCTGTATGCGAAGCCCCTGACCAAATTGCGATTAAAGAGTACGGACTCTGTTTTATCTGCTGAAATCATTCAGGAATGAAGTCGTGCTTTACACGAACTGAGGAGGCACGGTTATGAAGTTACAGATGCTCGTATTTACCGCCGGAATTGCAGCAGTACACCTCGTGTACCACCATTCCGGATCCCTCGCCCAAACTCCCCTCGTCGGCATAGACAATGGCTTTGAACATCCCCTTCACGTATGGATATGGCCTCGTGAACGAAAAGGATGGGTTAGACCCGCTCCATATCTCACACGGGGAGGGTCGATCAATCTTAGACTTGCAACGCCTGGAGACTACTACCTGCTGGCCAGGGGTTCGTAACCGTTCACACCCCGGATAGCAGGGTGGGGGGTGGTTGGCTGGCGAAGTGGGCTTTGACGGCGTCGGTGACGAAGGTGAAGACGTTACGGTTCTGCTGGCGACAGGTTTCGATCACGCTCAGCAGCGTCTCCAC
>JAJDEI010000326.1 GCA_029259845.1 Planctomycetaceae bacterium
ACCGCCTCCTCTTTAAACTCATCCGGGAAACTCCGCCGCGACCGCTTCGAGCTCTTGCCATTATTCTTCGACATCGGACGGCTCTCCTGTGGTCGTCCAATTTAAGGAGTCACACTGTCCGAAAAGAGCGAAGCACCTCAGGAACCCTGTCGGCGGAAAAGAGAGTGCGAGATTGTGCACAGACTCTTTCCGAAAAAAAACTGTCGTCGTTTTGCAGGAATCGAGGCAGCCCAGCGAGGTTATGGCGGGATCACTTATGTCGCCGGCGTGCTGGGCTGCTCGACCAAGACGATCGAATGTGGCTTGAAAGAATTGGACCATTTGCAGGATGACCCGGCTGCCGGTCGGGTGCGCCGCCCAGGTGCGGGGCGAAAAAAAGATCGAATCGGAGTCGAGCGAAGAAGAAAACCTGATCTCTTGCCTGGAAGTACGAACTGCGGGCGACCCGGACGAAGAAGATCTCGCGTTTACCGATCTGTCACCTCGAATTCTGTCCCAGCGTCTCGATGAGATGGGGACTCCGGTTGGACGAGACGCGATTACGACTTGGCGCGATGAAGCGGGAATTCGTCTTCGACAGATTCGTAAAGATTTTCCCGGCGGAGAACATGCCGGTCGCAACGCTCAGTTCGAGCGAATCGCCGAGTTGATCGAGCCGCATGAAGCGACGGAAAATCCTTGGTTCTCAATCGGCACCAAAACGAAAGAGCACCTCGGAAAGCTGTATCGCAAGGGCCGCATTCGCGGCAACAAACCGTTCAAGGCGTTTGGCCATGACTTCCCTTCCTGGGCCGATGGCGTTGTCATTCCGCACGGAATCTTCGACCGAAAACTGAACCTGGGGCACATCAACATCGGCCTCTCTCGCGACACCACCGAGTTCGCCTGCGACAGTTTTCGGTGGTCCTGGAATCGGATCGGCCAGCAGCGTTACCGCGATGCCACTTCGGTTTTGTTGACCTGCGACGGCGGCGGCAGCAATTCGGCCCGCAAATACATTTTCAAATACGACCTGGAGCGTTTGAGCGATTCGATTGGGCTGCCGATTCGCATCGCCCACGATCCTCCGTACTGCTCAAAGTATAATCCGATTGAGCGACGTTTCTTTCCACATCTTGGTCGAGCTTGCAGCGGTATGCTGTCCGATACACTCGAGACCGTCGTCGATCTTATGCGTCGCGCAACCACCTCGACCGGATTGAGAACGACGGTGAACGTCATTCGACGTTGCTACGAGACGGGCCGCAACGCCACAGACGAAATGAAGCAGCAATTGCGGATTAAGTACGATGAACTGCTGCCCAAAGGGAATTACACCGCCGTGCCCAAGAACAGACAGTACTTATCCGCTCGATGCTAATCGCGACCGTCGGTTGCACGCGGTCGGAACAGCCCGGGTACGGCGTCTGAATGCGCAGCTAGTCCTTGTGTTCCTTGTGGCACGCAGCACACGCGGAGGTGAGTTTTTTGAACGCCGCTTTCGCCGCGTCGAGATCCTTGGATTCGACGGCTGCATACACTTCGGCGCTGCCTTCGCGAAGCGTGGTGCCGGCCGCTTTGGCCCACACGCCGTCCGGGCATCGTCCGTCCGCCATCAGCACGTAGCTCATCTCATTCAGACAAGCCGCGTGGCTGGCCGCGTGGTGCCAGTCCTTGTCGTCTGCCGGTCCGTCCTTGAGGATCTTTCCGAGGTCTGCGCAGTTCGGGCGGACCATCCGTTCCATCAGGAATTCCGTCGAGGCAAGTCGTGTTTTTCCCTTGGTCTTTTGAGCCGACGCCTGATCGATGGACAGGCCGAAACTGACGGCCAGAGCCGCAATCGTGAGAGCAAGAACAATTCGAGCCGCCTTCATCAGGGCCTCCCTTGAGTTCGGATGGGGTTCAACGAGACAGGGACGATCGAGCCGCCCCCAGGCAGTCGTGGCCGAACACGCAGCATCTGAATGCTACGAATCGCTGGATTCAGACATCCACAGTACGCGCACCGCCACGCATCGTCAAGCGATTCACGAAGAGCGATCACCTTCGGACGCTCCCGCTGCGTTCGGAGCCACTGCGGAGAGACGACGAGCCAATGGATGCCGACGGGGATAGGACAGGTTCACTCAACCGGGTTGCGGAGCACGCCGATACGGCCGATTGACGCTTCGATGATGTCCCCCGGCTTGAGGAACTTGCCCTTCGCAGCCCCGACGCCGTCGGGTGTTCCGGTCGAGATGATGTCCCCCGGCTGCAGCGTCACCCAACTGGAGAGGAAGGAAACGACCGCCGCGACCGGGAAGTCCATCTCCGACGTGGAAGCGTCCTGTTCGACATTTCCGTTGACCGTCAGTTTCATGGGGAGTTGTTGCGGATCGGCGATGTCATCCGCCGGAACGACACACGGTCCCATCGGGCAGAACGTGTCGTGCCACTTGCCGTGCAACCAGTCGAAGAACTTGTCCTTGGGCCGCTCGACACGGCCGGGATTCGGCCGGAACTTCCGGTCGGAGACGTCGTTGACGACCGTGTAACCGGCGACGGAGGCGAGTGCGTCTGCTTCCGAAACACCTTTGCATTCCCGCCCAATGATGATCCCTAATTCAATCTCCCAATCGATGTGATCGGGACTCACTGCCGGGATGCGGATCGCGTCGCCCGGATGGGTCAGGGTTGTTGTCGGTTTCATGAAGACGTAGGGAAACGTGTTGGCCCGCACCTCGACATGGCCACCGGTTTCGGCCACATGCTTGGAGTAGTTGCCCGCAAGCAGCATCAGCTTGGAGGGAGCCGGAAACGGGACACGCAGCGCGACCTCGTTGGTGGGGACGGAGGCCGCGGCCTTCGCGTCATCGGAGAGCGCGGCGAAGGCATCCTGCAAGCGAACGACCGCGCCCCGCTGTGTCCCCCCCGGAAGGAGCGAGACGAGATCGTCACCGGTCGGAGCCTCGACACCCGCTGCCTGAGCCGCGTTGCTCAGCGGAATCACCCGGTCGTCTCCATAGAACCCGGCCTCCGTGGCACCCGCTCGTTCAAACCGGCAAATTCGCATGACACCCTTTCTTCGGAACACGTGTGGTTGTGACGGACTCGTTTTTCAGGCGGCCAGTTTCGCGATTTCGCGCGGCGACTGCAATTGCGGCGATCCATCTCCCCAGTCAGAGCCCGGAGCATTAGCCCAGCGGCCCCTTTGAGAAGCCTTCCTCATACCCCCACGGCAATCGCACGTCGAACAATCACGTGATCACACACTTGTTGCCTGGTCTGATGATGCAGAAGTCAATCCGGGACAGATGGTGTACATCGTAAGTCACACAGCCATCGCGTGTTGCAACCAACGTGCGATTGCCGTGCTCATACCCCCGGTCTTGCCGGTGGTCCCGATTGAGGCACAGGTAACTTGTTCAATGCGGCAACGAATCGTTCGTTGCTAAAGACTTCCTGTCGGCTCACCATGTCCTGCAGCTCACACAACAAGACGTGCCCGAGCATCTTCATCGTTTCGTCGTGAGGGTATCCTGACGCCACGAGCCGATCGAAAGTCTCTTTGGTTTCAGGCGGTGTGCGATCGTGAATCTGGTTCTCGATGACTTCGTCGAGGGCTTCGCGAGCGGCCGCCGATAGCGGATCAGTCATTGGTCGTTTCCGGTCTTGGGAAAGCGCGTCGAATCACGTGGATGCGTGGGCACATCAGCAGGTCCCACGACTATAATCCCGATATCGACAAACGAGAAACGAACAGCAGCGGTTTCCGGCCTCACAGGCAGCAGGGAGATGCAACACCTGCCGATCTGTCGTGATCCGTCGGCTGGGCCACCCGCCACGCTCAAGGGAAGGGACTAATGCCTTCATCTGGTCGAATACTCAGGTCAATCGCATCTCTCGCCATGTTGCCTCTCGTGGCGTTTGGAGGACTGTTCCTCGTTATTTGGTATGCGGCTCCGGACCTCGAATGTCGACCGGAAGATCACGTCTTTCGTGGAGACGCCGCTGTTGAGAGCATCGTTCGTCGCTCTAATCAGTCGTTGCCTCGATCAATCTCACGGTGCTACGTGTATGATGGGGGCACGTTCAACGGATCCATCTACTACGCTGCACTGACTTGCGATTCGATCGAAGACTGCTGGTCGGTCGTCGCGGCCCTCCGTGGTCCCGAGCGTGAGAAGTTCCTTCCAGAAATCGATTCCGCGTACGCCGTGAACATCATTGGCCCCGAATTCTATGGAGAAGCACTGGAGACTGAGCAGTGGGACCTCTCGACCGGCGCGCCGGGAGTTTCGTACGAAACGGCTCGTAAAGACCGGCGTATGGAATTCTGGGCGATCGACCGCGCGCAGAATGTAACCGTTCACACCCCGGATAGCAGGGTGGGGGGTGGTTGGCTGGCGAAGTGGGCTTTGACGGCGTCGGTGACGAAGGTGAAGACGTTACGGTTCTGCTGGCGACAGGTTTCGATCACGCTCAGCAGCGTCTCCACGA
>JAJDEI010000327.1 GCA_029259845.1 Planctomycetaceae bacterium
TCTCACGGGGTTCGCGTGGTCCGCCCCCCGCTGGAGAGCATTTTCCACCATGGGGGGCGTTCCCGTCCCGTCGCGGCGCGGCGGGAGCCTCGCCCTCTCCTCCGGTACCGCGATTCCGGGGCCGGGTCTCCGGACAGACTCTCAGAGCACCGCGTAAGCGCCCTGCCGGGAGGGCCACACCGGGGCGACCGGCAGTGGTCGCGCGGCCACCCTACCGGTCCCGACGAAAGGTTGCTTCACTGGGCGAGTCGCTCGATTGAATTCGGACAGAGTCGAATCGGAGTTCGGCCTGGTTCGGCGGTGATTCGTCCGCTCGAGCTAAAAAACGATTCAAAAAATCATGCCCATACTGCAGCGGCGAGGCCGAGGATGGCTCCCCGACCCGCCCGACTCCCGCGATTTCACCATCGGAGACGATGTCCCTCAGGGCATCGCCGAGATGGTCGTCTGGTTGCGCCAGTTCTCCCGTCCGAACGCACACATTCCGCGACGGGTTGACCTGCGCGAGTTGTTCGAAGATGAGTCGTGGAAGGTCCACGATCAGGGAGAATACAATACGTCGTCGGTGTTCGCGTCGATGGGCCTGATCGAGTTCTTTGAACGTATTTCGCATGACCGGGAGATTGTGCCCTCATACGCCTATCTCTACAGCATGTCGCGGCGAATCGCCGACGCGCAAGGCGATTGTGGCGTGCCCTTGCGGAACTGCTTCCGGGCACTGCGTCGTTTTGGCGTGCCTCCGGAGCGTTACTGGCCGTACGATGCCGCCCACTTGAGCGGCGAACCGTTGGATCCGTTTCTGTTTTCGTTCTCGCGAGATTTCGCACGGGTGTCCTACGTTCGGGTGAGCTCGCCCAAGCGGTCGGGCAAGAAGTCGCTGCGTGCCGTGCGGTCGATGCTGGCGGCGGGATTCGCGGTCGCCTGCGGGTTTGCGACGCCCAACCGCCTGCCCGATGACGGAGACGTGCCCTACCGTCCTGACGTTCATGAGATCACCACGGGGCAGGCGGTTCTGCTCATCGGCTATGACGACCTTCGGCGGATCGGAGCCGAAACGGGAGCACTGTTGTTCCGCAACTCCTGGGGGGCGGAATGGGGAGCGGACGGATACGGCTGGCTGCCTTATTCCTATGTGACGCAGCGGCTGGCGGGCGACTTTTGGACGCTGCTGGGCCGGGAGTGGGTCGAGGCGGGGCTTGCGACGCGGCGGTTTCGTTGCCCCGATTTCCTTTGAGCGGCTTCGTACCTTCTGCGCGGCTTCCCCGGCGCTATCGTGGTGCCTCAATCGCAGGGATGCCTAGGTTACCGTCATCGTCTGAAGATCGCGCCGAGCAGCTAAGGGTTCGCGATTGGAGAGCAGTTGTGGAGGCTCTTC
Organism: Planctomycetaceae bacterium; assembly: GCA_029259845.1. GTDB lineage: Bacteria > Planctomycetota > Planctomycetia > Planctomycetales > Planctomycetaceae > JAHBXU01. The sequence continues at coordinate 1,376 of JAJDEI010000327.1, forward strand.
GACGAGTCGTGTGACGGGGATGTGATTTGAACAATCCCTGGGACTGCAAACAGTAGTTTCTCAGTGGTTTCTCAAGGGACGGTCGGTCATGTCATCCAGCTTCGGACCACAGGGTTTCTTCCGGGTTGTGTTTCGGCACAAGTGGAAGATGGCGGGATTCTTAAGTGCGACACTGCTTTCCGCGTGGGCGGCGCTGGTCATCTGGCCCCGCACCTATGAGTCGGAAGTCAAACTGATGGTCCGCGTTGGTCGCGAGAGCGTGTCTCTGGACCCGACCGCCACCACCGGCCAGACGCTCATGCTGCAGAAGTCGCAGGAAGACGAGATCAACTCGGCGCTGGATGTCCTCCGAAGCCGGCATCTGACGGAACTGGTCGTCGACAAACTGGGCCCGGGTTACATCCTTGAGCAGGAAACCGGCGGCGGCGATGACGCTTGCACCACAAACCGGTTGGAAAGGCTGTTCAAAAGCTCGCAGGAGATGCTGGACCGGGCGCTCGACTGGGGTTTGACCGCGGCACATGTGCGAGACGAGATCGGTGACCACGAACTGGCGGTCCGTCACCTGGCCAGGAACCTCACGATTTACGCGCCCAAGCGATCAACGGTCATCACAATTACCTACCGCGCGAAAAGCCCGGTGGTTGCCCAGCGAGTCGCTGCCACAATGACCAACGCCTACCTGAGCGAGCATGTGCGGGTGTCCCGGACTCCAGGCTCGAAGGCGTTTTTCGACGAACAATCGACGTTGCTCGCCCGCCAACTGCAGGAGAAGACCGCCGAAGTGAGCGCCTACCGCAAGGCGCACGGAATTGTATCGATCCTGGCGAACCGGGAATTACTGAAAGAGCAGTTCTCCGGAATCAAAAGCGAACTGCGGGCCGCTCAGGTCACGCTGGACAAAGCGAACACGGAAGCCGCGTTTCTGAAAATACAGCTCGGAAATATCGACCCCGAACTGGTCAGTGCCCGGATTGGGAGCGCCGACCCCACGTGGAGCGGCATGCGGCAACTCGTCTTTCAACTGGAAGTCCAGGAGAAGGAACTAGCCGCCAAGTACACCGACCAACATCCTCTGCTACAGAACGTTCGGAGCCAACTGCAGGCCGTGGTCGACCAGTTTGACGAGAAAAAAGCCGACCGGAGCGATGCCACCGTCGCGCCAAATCCGATCGCCCAAGCGCTGACTCAACAACTGCTGGGCGTGGAAGCTCAGGCGGCTGGCCTTCAAGAGAGCATTGCGAGCCTGCAAGCGCAGCACGCCGAAGCGCTCACGCGTCTCGAAAGCGCGATCGAGCAAGAAGCCCATCTGGCGGAACTGGAACGAGCCGTCGCGGTCCTGGAGGCCAGCTACCGCAACCATCAGGAAAAACTTGAAGAGGCGAGGATCATCGATGCATTGGAGGAGCAGCAAATCTCGAACGTCAATGTGGTGCAACCGGCAACGTTCGTCGAAAAACCGGCGAGTCCGAACAAGCGGGTGATCGCGGCACTGGCGTTGTTCTTTGCGGTCACCGGCGCGGCTGGCTTGGCCTTTTTCGTCGAAGCCCTGGACCCGACCCTGCGGACGACTGAGCAAGCCGAAGCGCAACTGGAGATGCCGGTGCTCTCAACGTTTCCCGCCAACACCCCGAAGCGGGACCTGCTCACGAGCCTTGCGAATGGCGTCGAGGCCGACGAGTTGGATATGAATTGCAGGTCGCTGTTGCAGCAGGTTCTCTATGGGCAGCCGTCTCAAGACAAGTCCTCGACCACGGTGGGCGTGCTAAGCGTGAGTCCCGGCAGCGGAGGGAGCACGATCGCGGCCCAAATGGCGGTTGTCGCCAGCCGCGATTTGGGGCTTTCTACCCTGCTCGTCGACACGGACAACGAACAGAAGTTCGTCTCGCGGGCGTTTCATCTGAACGGAGCACCGGGGCTGCGTGAACTACTCGCGAACGAGGCAGCTGAGACCGATTGCATCCAGCAGGTCGCCGCGCCGAACTTGGCGGTGATCTCGAGTGCCGCGCAAGACAACCCGGGCAGGCTCCGACTTGACCCACGTACTGTCGGACAACGGCTTGAGACACTGCGTCAGCGATACGACCTGGTGATCGTTGACCTGCCTCCGGCGGCCGTGTCCGGCGACGGCGTTTCGTTGTCGGCGCTGATGGATCACGTCCTGCTTGTTGTCGAATCAGAGAAAACCGTTGGCACGTCCGCCCAACGGGTGCGTGCCCAGCTTCTCCGCTCGAACGCCACGCTGAGCGGAACCGTTCTGACAAAGACCCGCGAATATGTTCCGCGGTGGCTTCAAAGCGCAGTCTGAGGGCCCCTACGGTCTGACCGATATTGGAGCGTTTGACACTCCCGGAAATCGACGGAATCGACACGAAACAAAGACAGGGCCATGTCCACATTGATCGGTATTCCCCCCACGGATTCGTCGTCGTCGGGATGCGCGCCGTCGGTGTCCGCGCCATCGGTATCTTCCGCTCCGGAAGAACATCGGGACGTAGCGCCGGCCTTCCGGCCGACGCCATTCTGGAAGCGGTCGCTTGATGTCGTTGGCTCTTGTTTGCTGTTGGCGGTCCTGTCTCCAGTTTTGGTCGGCGTTGGGCTGTTGATTCGCTGTGTCTCCCGGGGCCCGGTGTTCTTTGTGCAATCAAGAGTGGGGGCCAGTGGCAGGCGGTTTCGTATGTGGAAGTATCGCACGATGGCGGCCGAGACCGACCCCGCGGAGCATGCCCGTTATGTCGCTTCGCTGGCGGGAGACCCGGGCGCGGTCCTGACAAAGCTGGACGCGCCCGCGGGGCTGATTCCCTGCGGCGCCCTGCTCCGCACGTGTGCGCTCGACGAGTTGCCACAACTGTTCAACGTCCTGCGTGGCGAGATGAGTCTGGTCGGACCCCGGCCGGACGTCCTGGAAGCCGGGGAGTACCGTCCCTGGCAACGTCGTCGATTCGACGTCGTGCCGGGGATCTCCGGGCTCTGGCAGGTGAGCGGAAAGAATGAACTGACGTTCGACGAAATGCTGGAATTGGACGTGCAGTACGTGGAGCAACGCTCGTTGTGGCTCGACCTGTCGATTTTGCTGCGGACAGTTCCTGTTGTGCTGTGCAGGGGTAACAGGTGAGGGGCCGGCGCAAGGTCTGCGTCAACTCTGTGGACACGGGATGGCCGCCGTCAGAAAGACAAAACCAGTGAGGCTTGAGAGATGATTCGAATTGGTGTGATTGGATTAGGGTACTGGGGACCGAATCTCGTTCGCTGTTTCTCGGAAATGCCCGACTGCAAGGTCACCGCCGTCTGCGACCGGGATGTGGAGCGCCTGGTCCGATTGACGGACCGATTTCCGGGAGTCCGGCCGGCAGAGACTGTCGACGAAGTTCTGGATGCGGACATCGTGGATGCCGTGGTCGTGGCGACGCCCACCCAGACACATCATGCGATCGCGGCGGCGGCGCTGGACCGGGGGCTGCACACGTTCGTGGAGAAGCCGCTGGCGGCCAGCAGTGCCGAATGCCGCGATCTGATTCGTCGGGCCGCGGCGAACGATCTGCGGCTGTTTGTCCGGCATGTGTTTCTGCACTCAGCACCGGTCCGCAAACTTCGCGACCTGATTGATGAGGGCGAGCTGGGGGACGTGTGTTACGTCAGTTCCACGCGATTGAATCTGGGTCCGGTCCGGCACGACGTCAACGCGCTTTGGGATCTCGCTCCGCACGACATCTCGATCATTTTGCACCTGCTGGGCGAACAGCCGACAGCGGTCAGTTGCACGGGATTGGCGCATCTCAACCGGAGCGTGCACGACGTGTGCAATCTGACGCTGCACTTTGGCAATGACAAGCTGGGCATCGTGCATGTCAGTTGGCTGGACCCGCACAAGAAACGCGAGATGACCGTCGTCGGCACGAAAATGATGGCCGTCTATAACGACCTGCAGCAGGAAAAAGTGAAGGTCTACAACAAGGGCATCGACGCTCCCTCCCATTCCAGTGACTTCGGTGAGTTCCAGTACTCGTACCGTTACGGCGACACGTACAGCCCGTGGCTCCACGAAAGCGAGCCCCTCAAGGCCGAGTGTGCGGAGTTCGTCCGCAGCGTCGTTGACGGCGACGACGCCCTGACCGACGGGACGAACGGTTTGCACATCGTGCAGGTTTTGGAAGCCGCCGATGCGTCGCTGCATCAAGGGGCCGCGCGGGTCGAGCTTGACGGCGGAGTCATGGAGCCACAATTGGAGGCGGTGGTCCATGTGTGACGGCGGCACAGTTTCGACGGCGGTCGATCCGGTGGTGATTCCCCCGGTGGTGATTCATCCGACGGCGATCGCCGACGGAGCCCGGATCGGTGCGGGAACGCGCGTCTGGGCGTACGCCCACATTCTGCCGGGGGCCCAGTTGGGGGGGAATTGCAACGTCGCCGACCACGTGTTCGTGGAAGGCGGTGCTTCGGTTGGAAACAACGTGACGATCAAGAACAACGTTTGCGTGTGGGACGGAGTGACGATCGGCGATGACGTGTTCGTCGGCCCGAATGTGTCGTTCACCAACGATCGGTTTCCACGTTCGCCCCGCATGCCGCAGGTCCGCGCGCGGTACGCAGACCGTGACCGGTGGTTGTCACCCACGCATGTCGGGCGAGGATGCTCCATCGGTGCCAATGCGACCATTCTTCCCGGTGTGCGGCTGGGGCGTTACTCCTTCATTGCTGCCGGCGCGAGCGTGACGGGTGACGTGGCTCCGTTCGCTCTGGTACTCGGGTCGCCGGCTCGCCCAGTCGGAAGTGTCTGCCGTTGCGGTCGCCGCTTGCAGGGGGGGCCTTCGGAAGCGACCTGTGAGTTCTGCGGCGAAACGCCCGCTCAACGCTTCGACACAGCGGGAGAAGAAAAATGACCGACGGTGATGTGATTCGCCTGGTCGATCTGGCGACGCAGTCGCAGGGCATCAAGGAGGATGTGCTGGCGGCGATTTCGGACGTGATCGATTCGGCCGGTTTCATTCTTGGCAAAGAGGTCGGGCTGTTCGAAGAGGAGTTCGCGGCTTATTGCCGGACCCGGTTTGGCGTCGGTCTTGCGAGCGGCACCGAGGCGCTGCACTTGGCGCTGCGGGCGTTGGACATCGGGCCGGGTGACGAGGTCATCACCGCCGGGAATTCGTTCGCCGCGACCGCCCTGGCGATTCGCTATGCGGGGGCGACGCCGGTGTTCGTCGATGTCGATCCAGAGGACTTCAACATCGACGTCGGCCTCATCGAAGAGGCGATCACGCCGCGCACCAGGGCGATCCTGCCCGTGCATCTTTACGGGCAAACGGCGCGGATGGATGCGATTAGCGATATTGCCGCACGTCACCAGTTGAGGATCATCGAGGACGCCGCGCAGGCGCACGGTGCCGAATTCAGTGGCCGCCGCGCCGGATCGTTCGGGGACGCAGGGTGTTTCAGCTTCTATCCCGGCAAGAACCTCGGCGCGTTCGGTGATGGCGGAGCGGTCGTCACCAATGATGAGGCCGTGCGGGAGCGTCTCATCCTGCTCCGCAATTACGGACAGCGCGTCAAGAACGAACACACCCTGCTGGGCTTCAACTGTCGTCTGGACACGCTTCAGGCAGCGGTGCTGTTAATCAAGCTGCGGTACTTGGAGGAGTGGACCGAGCAGCGGCGCACGATCGCCCGATGGTATGGCGAGTCGCTGCGGGACGCGGAGTTGATTCTGCCGGCCGAGCGGGCCGATGCGCGGCACGTGTATCACCTGTTTGTGGTGCGGCATCCGGAGCGAGACCGATTGGCCGGGCATCTCAGGAACCGCGGAATCCACTGCGGCGTTCACTATCCGCATCCGCTGTCTCATGCGGTGCCCTTTCGCAATGTGCGGACGGTCCCGGAAGGACTTCCTGTGTGCACGCAGTTGGCGAGCGAAATCGTTTCGCTGCCGATGTACCCCGAACTGAGTCGCAGCCAAGTCGAACGGGTCGCCGATGCCGTTCGCAGTTTTGACACCGTCGGCGTGCCGTCGTAGGTGTCTTGTCCCGTGTGTTTCCTCGTCCGTTTTGTGCCGTAGGCCCGTCCGTGTCAACAATCGTCCAACGGATCGTTTTGGCGATCGCGATTCTGGAGATTCCGCTCCAGATCGACACGTACCTGCTGTATCACGAGAGTGATGCCGAGCTCGGTGCGATCGGCGGCGTCAACGTTTCGTTGATGACGATTGCGCTCGTTTTGCTGTATGCAATGTGGCTCGTTGAAGCAGCCCTCCGTCCGCAGCCGCGTTCGCAGCGTGTGCTTTGGGGCATTCCGTTGCTGACGTACATCGCCATTGTCGGCCTCTCGGCCGTTGCGGCGGAGAATCGGATGCTGACGTTCTTCGAAGTGACTCTTCTGACGCAAGCTTACCTGCTGTTTTTCTACTTGGCCAACCGCATCCGAACCCGGTCGGACTTGACCTTCGTGGTGAGCTTGCTCGCCGTCAGCGTCGCGATCCAAAGCTTCATCATCGTGGGCACATCCTGGATGATCGGCCCGCGAGAATTGTCGCTGGGGCTGGTTCGCGTGGCGATTCACGGAGATGGCCGCCCCACGGGAACTCTCCTGTCACCCGTGTTGGCAGGGAGCTTCCTGGCATTACTCATTGTGCCCGCCGGCAGCTTGCTTTTTGCACCGGTGTCCAAGCGGGCCAAAGCCCTGTCTCTGGTAGCGACGGTGGCAGGTGCGTTCGCCATCGTGCTCACACAGACCCGTGGCGCCATTATCACGATGACAGCCGCATCGACAGTTTTCGGCCTGTCCATGTTCCTTCGAGGTTGGCTTCCGAAGTGGACGCCCGCCGCAGCGATGCTGATCGCCGTACTGGTCGCGCTTCCGTTGATGCATGTCTTCACACAACGGATTCAGGATGGCGACGGCGGTTCGGCCGTGGCGCGGGTCCATCTTTCAAAGATTGCCCTTGAGGCGATCGGAGCTCATCCGCTCCTGGGGAGCGGCGCGGGGAACTGTCACTTGGCGACAAACAAAATCGCGAGCGGCAGTCCCTACCGAGCGGAGTGGTTCTACACGGTCCATTGCAAATACCTGCTCGTCTGGGTGGAGACAGGCCTCCTGGGCTTGCTGGCCTTCCTGGCGTTCTTGTTCAGCACGATCTTCCAGGGGTGGAAGACCTGGCGGATCGGCGATCGATTGCTGTCGACGATTGCTTTGGCGCTGGTCGCCGGCATTGCCGGACAGATGATTCACATGGGGGTCGACGTCTTCAATTCGCGGCAGCAAGTGCAGATGTTGTGGTGCTGCGCGGGTGTCGTCGCGGGCATCGTTCATCTGCGTGAAACGGTCGCAATGGAGCAGGAAACCGAAAACACAACACCGTCACAGTTGGTCACCGGGTATGCCGCGTAACGACGTCACACGAGTCTCGCAAAACACGCTCATGCTGTTGTCCGGAACAGCATGCCGGCTGGTGTTTTCGTTCGCCTTTGTCGTATACGTCGCGTCGCTGATGGGGCTGAAAGGCTTTGGGACCTACTCGCTGGGCATCCATTATTTCGAGTTGTTCCTCAGCCTAACGGCGACCGCGATCGGCATTTTCATCACGCGCGAAGCGGGCCGCCGCCCCGGTCGTTTGTCGGACCTTCTGAGTCATGGGCTCGTGCTTGTGGCCGCGCTGTCTGTCGTGGCCGCGGGCATCGTGATGTAACCGTTCACACCCCGGATAGCAGGGTGGGGGGTGGTTGGCTGGCGAAGTGGGCTTTGACGGCGTCGGTGACGAAGGTGAAGACGTTACGGTTCTGCTGGCGACAGGTTTCGATCACGCTCAGCAGCGTCTCCACGA
>JAJDEI010000328.1 GCA_029259845.1 Planctomycetaceae bacterium
GTGAACCGCCTGTTTCTCTGTGAAATCGCATAGAAATAGGCGGAAAACGAACCAAGTTCCTCCTCGGTGTCTTTCCGGAAACCGAACCCCACGTCATCACCGCCCGGCGGCTGGCCACGATTGCGGTTTTTTGAACGTTCAGGACACATAAGTCCCGCAAAAGCAAGGGCTAAGTGTGCGCTGGCCCTGTACCCGTTCCAAGCTTTGGCTTTTCCGCTAACAGGAATCACGAGCTTCTCGTCGTCCGACGGCCTCACTCGCCAGACGCCTTCATGGAACGCACGACCGGCGACCGCTGTGGAATCGGCATCCAACTTGAGAACTGGCGGGGATTGGGCATGGGCCACCTGCGAGATAAATGCGCAGGCCAACAGCAGGAAAAATGTGCGTGGCAGATTCATTGTGATCCTCCGTGATGCACGAGGCGCTCGTGCGAGGCATCCGGTGCCGCAGATGTGTGTGCATTTGACTCCGGGCGGAATCGATCATCGAATCGTCCGGATGAATTCAGTCGCGTCTTCCGCCTGTTGCAGACCGGCCTGGCGAATTTCCTCGATCGCGCCACGCTCCTCGGCTTGGTCGCCCAGAGAGCGAAGCGCTTGAACGCCCGGAATCAGACGGGTGGCGGCACGAGTGCGTTCGACGATCACCCCTCCGGTGCGGTCCATGACGCCGGCTGCCCCTTTGACAAAATCGGACGCTTCACGACGGAGTTCGTGCAACTCCGACGAGAGACGGGACCTTTTCTTTTTGGCGTTGATTTGTTTAGAGATGTCCACGGCATGTTCCTTCATCTCGCGGAGTACACCGCGGCCATGAATGTACTTGACGAGGGCGGAGTCGTGGGCGAGGAGAGGAAAAATGACGATGACCCGCTGGTCCGCGTACACGTAAGTGATGCTGAACTTGTTGTAGGCAATGACCGGCGCGCCGGGCGGCAACGTCACGTCGATGTACATTTTCTCACCCGACTTGGGATGATTGGCGACAACAATTGTCGGCCCGCCCTGGAGAATTGGCCCCTGGTATTCGCGATCACCGCTGTAGTAGTAGCTGTGGACGTGCAACGTCGGCGGGATGTCGACTTTCCCGTCGGGCGTCACGATGGGGGCAGGAAGCCCTGTTTCGTCCGCTGCCGGATCAATGACCGTCAGCTCATTGAAGCCGGGGACAACGGGTTCCTGCGCCGTCAAGAGAGACGGCGTGAACAGGAGTCCTACCACGATGACGCGGCGGAAATGATCCGCCGGTGTCCCCCAAAGCATGCGATCCCCCCCGGATTGCTGCCGAGATCTGAGCGCGGGCGCACGCATCATGTGTCGCCGGTTTGTGCCCGCCCGTACAATCGGAGTTATCGGCGCTTTCGATACGAAATGAGCACTCGAATCTGAGCAACGTCTGCAAAAGAGGCGAATCCCGGATGCGTTCTGATCTCGACCGGCTGTGTGACGTCTCGGGGCACCCAGCATGCAACACACGTACTGCGGAGTACAACTCCGGCATCTTCGGTCGTTGGCAGCGCCGACACCGCCTGCACACGCAAATGGACATGCCCCCCGTGCAATTGCCCCACGTCACCACCACGATGGGAGAGCATTCCACTGAAATGCAAGGTGCCGTCACGGGAAAGCATGGTGGTGGCCTGCGTGAGCGTCGCTTCCCCCGCTTTTCCGTCAGCAAGAACGAATCTCTTTCGCGTCGGGGAAGCGTCGGCGAATTGGTTGGGAATCGCCGGTTTAGAAGTGACCAGCGTTTGTGCATCGGGAGGCTGTCTGTAACGGCCGGGATTGGGGACGCGTCCTGACGGCGTGCACCTGAGATGATAATGCCCTCCGCGACACGGCTGAGACACGATGATCGATGCGAGCGTCACTGCGCAGAAGAAAGACGTTGAGCGAGACATGCAAAGTTCCTCTTTTCGCAGACAGAAACCCCGGCGCTTCCGTATCGACCCATGGTGATTCCGGCGTGATGAAACTGCGGCTTCAATGCGGCTCCGATGGCGGATCGAAGAATCTTCCTCTCCAGAACGGCGTGACTGGTGCAACCCGTTCTACCAGCAAACCTTGCGGACCTGCTCGGCCATAGCTAGGGCCGGTGTCGAAGGTTGGGCATGGGAATCAGTCACGACACGGCAGTCGACATGGGCGCGCGGACGGATGGGGCGGTCAAGGTGTGGTCGAGTGGAGCAACTTTGGTCAGCGAGTCACAGTGAATGATCAGTGTCAGCCCCTTGGGATGGAACCGAAGGTTCGATCAAGGCTGGGTAGGGGGAGGCCGGTGGTGCAACCGGCGAAATCTTTTTATGAGAGGCCTCCCAAGAACCTGCTTTTCGACAACTCGTTCTGAATGCCGGCGTCGATGGCGCTTCATGCGTTCATCGGACGCCGGCGAGACGAGCCTGGTTCGGTCAGAACGGGGCATCCTGTTGTTGTGACGAACCGTTCTGAGCCGCTTGCTGCCGGGTCCGCTGGGACTCGGCAAAGATCCACGAATGCGCTTCGTCGGCCACTTTGGCGACCAGCGGCAGGTCGTCGCGGCCGACGCTGGCCGAGTCCTTCCACTGCTCGCCGTCCTTGTACAGCCGGCTGATCGTCACGTTGTGACGGGTGTCGTTCTGGGTTTCATTCTCCCAGATGGCGGCCCGGATGCGGCCGAAACGGAGTTCATGGACAGGTTTGGCCTTGCCGTTTTGTTGAGCCATGAGGGGCTCCTTTCATGAACAGAGGTCAACAGATGTGGAGCTTGTCAGTCACCAGGCTCAAGCCTGAGTGCTGACAGGCTCCAACGCGGGAATCCCGAACACACGTCGGGCTTCCTGACACTCGTCGCTGCCTGCTTCAAACAGCACGCAGACAGAGGGCCTGGTGGGGTAGATGCCGCAGCAGTTTTCACCGTTGAGAAGCGGACAGGCTCCGCTTTCCAAACAGTTGAGGTAACCGACCTCGCCATCGAGTCCCGGATCACGAAGTGGCTGCGCTTGCTCGCCGATCCTCGGCTCACGCAGCAGGTCCACTTCAAACACATCCACCGGCACGGCCGGATGGTCGCGCCGCGGGGATTTCCCCAGGGACCGTCAATGACGATGCATCGCCGTGCCCACGATCCGCCCGCGGCGGCTTCGTGCGACAGCAGGCTCCACAGCCGTCGCAGGTGTAGGTGTCACTCATCCGGCGATCTCCTCGAAATCGGCGTTCAAGCGACGGGACCGTGCATAGCCCAGATCCCCGGCGATGTCGACGAGATACTCGGTGATCTCGTCGGCGAAATCGGCCCGGTCCCGCTGCTGGTCCCAATCGAACAGCTCTTCTGCCGCCCGAGCCGCCGCCTGAGGGGAGGCTGCTTGCATCTCCCCAAACGTGACCCGCACCGTGGCATACACGTGCACCATGTAGCGTTCCAGGTGCGGATCGTGCTCCCAGACCAGACCCCGTTCGACCAGCTTCTTTCGGGCTGCTGCGTCATCGGGATAACGCTGGCATTGATCGCAGCGTTCGACCTTGGCGTCCGGTGAGATGCGGCCATTCTCCAGATGGGCGATCACACCCGGCACACCGCAGTTTAAGTACCCCGGCTGCTCGCACTCACACCGTTGAAACCACTCGGGCACTTCGGCCTTTGCGGCGTCAAATGCCGTGAGATGATGAGCGTCTTCCTCACAGGGCGGGCCGTCAAACACCGACCAGTCACCGTAGAACAGGCCGTCGTAGTAGACCACGTCGCCGACGATCTTCAGCACGGCGTCGTCGAACGTGATCTCGCAGCCGTACGTGGTGTGGAAGTCGGGGAAGGGACCGAAGATCGGTCCCGGCCGGTTCGGTCCCGGCTCGCCCCAATCTTCCATCGCCGCCTCCGGCAGCTTCCGACCGTGAAACAGCTTCAGGAATGGCATTGGTTTCCTCCTTTCGGATCGGGAGATGCGAACGTCTCGCGCAGCCGCGTCTGGATCTCCTCTTCTCTCCTCTGGCATTCAGGGCAGAGTCCGAGGAAGTTCTCGGAGTAGCCTTGCGGGAAGTATTCGATCAGAGTCCAGCCGTCGGACACGGCGTCCTCGTAGCTGTCGGGGAATCCGTATCACACTCGACACACGAGAGCGAAAACGGCACGTCCCTCGGAATAGCATCACTCATCAGTCGTTCCTTTCTGTTGGGACAAAACGAAAGGAGCCCGGAGCGAGCGGAGCAGACCCAATGGCCCGCACCGGCTGGCTGCCGGGACTCCTCCCTCGGTTACGACATCTCAGTCACGAGTTATTGGTTGTGGTTATGTAACCGTTCACACCCCGGATAGCAGGGTGGGGGGTGGTTGGCTGGCGAAGTGGGCTTTGACGGCGTCGGTGACGAAGGTGAAGACGTTACGGTTCTGCTGGCGACAGGTTTCGATCACGCTCAGCAGCGTCTCCACGA
>JAJDEI010000329.1 GCA_029259845.1 Planctomycetaceae bacterium
TACGGTCGCATCCTCAGTCCTCCTTGAAACAAGAAGGACCCAGTTTACCTCACTAACCCAGAAGGCGCTAGACTTAGCGAGGCGCCGCACTAGAGGCTGAACTCCAACAGACCCACGTTGTGCACGGCTTACTCAAGACTGTCACCGTAGGCCAAATCGGCCCACCATCGGTTGTAGCTTTGAAACGTGGCTCTCCCGGGGGTGCCAGTTTCGTAGCATGTGGGAATCCACCACGGTGCCAGCGGCGCGTAGACCGTAGCACGCAGCTCCAGCTGAGTTTCCATACTCATGATGCCGCGGTGCGAGAGATAGGTCACGGGCCCCGTACTCAAGGGGTATCCGACGATCGCGATCATTATGCCAGTCGCGACGGTCAGGGATGTACTTCGACGATTTTGGCCGGAATCTGTCGACATGCCTGATCTTATTCCGAGATCTCGCCATTTCTCAACAGGTCATGCAATTGTTCAACGCGGCGGCGGTCGATGCCCGGTGGGTTCTGTTCGAGGACCCATTCGACGTCGGCGAGGCCTTGTTGGAGGCGGTTGGTGTTATAGCAGAGGACGGCTCGGAACAGGCGGTCCGTGGCGGAGTCGGGTTCGACCGCCAGCAGGGCGTTCACATACCGCAGGGCCGATTCCGGGTCTTCGACGCTGTTGGCGACGCCGAGCAGGTTGCGGAGCATGCGAACGATGATCTGCGGCTTGCTGTACGGCGTGAGGTAGTCGTCGCTCCAGGGACGTCCCGTGTAGGACTGGACGCTTTGTTTGGCGTCGTCGAGGGTCATCAGGCGGCCGCGGCCGAACACGTCGACGAGTTGTTGCGCCCCGTCCTCCAGATGGACCCGCACCACGAAATGCCCCGGCAGCCCGATGCCGTCCACCGTCAGATCGATGCGGCGGGCCAGTTCCATGTACAGCACAGACAGCGTGATCGGCAGTCCCTCGCGGTCGTCGATGACTTCGTTGAGATAGCTGTTGGACGCACTGTTGTAGTTCGTGCGGCTGCCGTGATAGCCCAATTCGTCGAAGAGGAACTTGTGCAGCGTCTCCCTCTTCTGAGAGGCATTCGCCTCCTCCGGCAGCAGGGAACGAAGTTCGTCCGCCATTTCGTCGGCCTGCTGACGGTAGGCGTCGATCTCCAGTTCGTCGTTGTCGATCGCAGCGAGCAAGAGCGCCGCATGCACAAGGTCGACGTCGGCAGCCGGTTGGCCTGCCTCGGGTCGTTTGAACAACTCCGCCAGCTGCCGCGCGACCGACTCCGCCTGTACTGCCTGAGCCAGTTCCCGCAATCGGGCCGCCTGCTGTTCGAGTTGTTGCGCCCGGTCACGCAGGACGCTGCCCGACGATTGCGATTTCGTGCGGGCCAGCACCTGTTCGACCAGCGTGCCACCAGGAGCGCGGTCTGTGGGGATGTCGGCGACGAGTTGTTCCAGTGCCTCGCGTGTGTCGGCGGGGAGGACACGGGAACTGACCTTCCGTCCGACTTCAAACTGTTTGAAGTGGGCCGCGGTGTGACGAAACTTGGCGAGCCCGACGCGGCCCTCGTTGAACTGCTGATCCGTCGACTCGAAGATCAGCGAATCGTTGCAGAAGCATTGGATCACGCCGTCGTCGATGCGGACCTTTAGGCGGTTCCAGTCTTGTTCGCGATAGTCGTCCGAACTCTTTTCGGCCAGCACCTGCCAGGAGTAGACGTCCGGTCCGTCGAATCGGGAAAACCTCAGCTTGCCGCTGCTGGGGTAAAAGCCGTAGTGCCGGTCGCCGCCGTCGGCGTGAAAGATGAGCCCTGCCGCTCCGTCCTGCTGGTCGAGCCGCACGGTGACGGCGACCTCGAAAGGCCGGTCCGGCACGTCCCGCTTGGAGAGCACGAACGATCGCCCTCCGAAACCGCGTCCGCGGCCTTCCACCAGAATCTGCCCGGCTCGCTGTCGCCAATGGACGTCGTCCGGCACGTCCCACAACCGGGCATTGAGCGTGCCAATCGTCAGCCAGCGGGACATGGGAACCGGATTCGGTTTCTCCATCAACGGCTTGAGATCGTTGACGGTCGCCGCATAGCCGAGGTTCTCCGCCACTTGCGATTTGAGCGTGAGCAGACCATGCACACGCCCCTGCAGATCGACGAGCGGACCGCCGCTGTTGCCCCGCTCGATGGGGATCGCTAACTGAATCATCGGCCGGCCGTCGACGTCCTCCCGCAATCCGGAGACCACCCCCTGCACGACGCTGTGCTCCAACCCCAGCGGGTTGCCAAAGGCGACGACCGACTGCCCCTGCTTGAGCGTGTCGGAGTCGCCCAGTTCCAGGGCGGGCAGTCCTTCGGCTTCGACACGAATCAGCGCCAAATCGTGCGTGCGGTCCGTGGCGTACACCTCGACGACTGGAAACTTCTTGCCATCGTGGGTGCGGACGGTGATCGGCCGCGCTTCGCCCAGCACGTGCAGATTCGTCGCAATCAGCCCGTCGCTACGGACGATGAACCCGCTGCCCAAACCCTGCTGTGTCCCGTCGCGCCCGGAGAACGTGACAACGACCACCGAGGGCTTCACCCGCTCGACCAACTGCTCGACGGAAACCGCCGCGTCATCTGCCGCGCCCTTGGCAACCCGGACCAGACTGCAGAAGCCGATCGCAATTGCGCACATCGCTCGTTTGGCATCAGGACTCAGTCGCATTCTGATCTCCCTGTGGGCGGTGTTTCTATGGGGAGTGTGCATCCGTTGGATCCTGGAACTTGCTCATGTCAGGGTGGGGGGCGCTGTGAGGCAACGGGAACGTGTCTTTTGGCCGAACACTGGGGCCGTGACGCGGTTTGTTAACTGCCCACAGCCCCAGAGTTTCGTGCGGGCTACCAATCATCGTTTCAGATCGCCCCAGCCACCCCCGCCCTTGAGCGGACGCACCGAGGGTGTGAGTTTTTCTCAACACGTGCCCAAACATCCGGTGTCTCGAACCAACGAGGACGCGAGGTGCCTGGTTTCAGCGGCGATGGTCCTCAGTGTTTCCCGAGATTATGAGACACCGGGTGTTTCCACCGAAAACCTCACAAGCTCACCCTCCTCATTGCGGACAACACTCAACTGTGGTGCAAAACGTCCGCGCATGATAGCTTAACAGATAACGGGCGATCTGAGGTTGTCATGCCACTTTCCGACGCGGACATTTTCGCACGAGTGCAGCGCGGCGATCAGGAGTTGTTTGGCCAACTCGTGACGCGGTACGCCGACCGCTTTCTGCGTGTGGCGGCCAGCAAACTGGGCAACCGCACGGCTGCCGAGGACGTTGTCCAAGAGGCGTTTCTCGCAGCCTTCGCGGCACGGGAATCGTACGATCCCCGGTTCGCCGTCTCCACATGGCTGTGGACCATCCTCCTCAACCTGTGCCGCACACGCTGGAAACAGCAGCAGAAGCGGCCCTGGGATCATCCGGTCGCATCACCGGACACGCTGTCAGTCCCGTTGCCGCAGCCGGATACGCCAGCTCTCTCCCGGCTGATCGCGGAAGAGGAGAGCGAGCAATTGCACGCGCTGCTGAACGAACTTCCCGAACCTCAGGCGGATGCGCTGCGTCTGCGGTTCTTCGGCGGATTGAAGTTCGAAGAGATTGCGACCGCCACCGAGTGCACCCTGAGCGGCGCCAAACGCCGCGTGAAGACAGGGCTTCAGAAACTGTCCGGCCGCCTCCATGCTCTGGAGCGCACTGCAAACCTGCAAGCAAGTCTGACGGAGGAGCACGAATGAACTGCGACCAAGCCTTCGACGCCATGACCGATCCGAACGGCCCGGACAACCGCAAGCTTTCGCGGCACTTGCGGTCCTGTCGACGCTGCCAGCAAATGTTCGAGACACTCGAGCCGGCACTTGGGCTGTTCGCTGCCGTTGATGGCCGGGCGACGGAGACGTCGCCAGCAATCCCGACGCGATTCGCATCCTCCTCCGTGCGGATGGCCCAGCAGATCGCCGACCGCCTGCTGCCCACCGCCAGCGGCTCCCACAGAAATCCGCCACAGCGTCGGCTGTGGGGAGCGGTGTTCGCCGCCGCTGTCGCGGGAGTCCTGCTGAGCGTGGGACTCAGTTCGATGTCGTCCCATTCGCCGCTCGCTCCGCCGGGAGCCGCAGCCGATTGCCCGTGGCTCAACCGCGGCACGGTCTCAGACGATGAACCGGCCCGTGCCGTCGTGATCACTTGCGTGTCGTGCCACCTTGTGCAGCCGCGCGACCAACAGCAGAGCCAAACGGGAGTTATCAAATTCTCTCAGGAACTGGAGCGGCTCGTCACCGCTTGGCGAGCCATTCCGCAGCAGTCCCACGACCGGCATTTGGTTATGACGTTGAGCGCACCAAGAGCCGCGTACCATGTCTGAGAGTAGGGTGGGCTTTGCCCACCGAATGGACGAAAGACGTTCGCCGATTGCCGTGGTGGGCACAGCCCACCCTACTTGAGGCACAAGGACCGCATCCCATGTCTGAGTTGTGCTCGCGACGTGAGTTCCTGCAATCCGCCGGTACGGGTCTGCTCACAGCAGGATACGCGTCGACTGCATTCGGTTACGCTGCCAACGAAACACTGCACATCGGTGCGATCGGTACCGGCGGACGTTGCCGCCGCCTGCTGGCCAATCTGCGAGAACTGCCCGGTGTCAAGATCGTCGCCGTGTGTGATATCTGGAATGCTGCCCGCGAACAGGGACGCCAACTCGCCGATCCCCGATGCAAGGTCTTTTCCGACTATCGCAAGTTGTTGGACGAGCCGGGCATCGATGCGGTCGTGATTGGCTCACCGGATCACTGGCATGTGCCGATGACGGTCGACGCCTGCGCTGCGGGAAAGGATGTGTATGTCGAGAAGCCGCTGACGCACGATGTGTCCGAAGGCCAGGCGGTTATCGATGCCCAAAACCAGCACAAACGGATCGTGCAGGTCGGCATGCAGCAGCGGAGCATGCCTCACATTCAGAAAGCCAACGAACTGGTCCGCAGCGGGCACATCGGCGAGGTGCACAAGGTGCATCTCACCTGGAACCGCAACACCAAACGAGGGGCCCGGCGGAAATACGGAATCGATCCGTCGACCGTCGACTGGCAGCGGTTTCTAGGGAGTGCGCCGTCTCAGCCGTTTGACGAATTCCGTTTCCGCAACTGGCGCTGGTTCTGGGACTTTGGCGGCGGCATCTTCACCGACCTGATGGTGCACTGGATTGATGTGGCCCACTGGATTCTGGAACTCGACGCCCCACAACTTGCCGCCAGCATCGGCGATCACCTGCAAACCGCCGGCCTGTGGGAGACGCCCGACACGGTGCAAACGCTGCTCAAGTATCCGGACAAAGTCGTCCAGGCGTACTTCGAGGGCACGTTCTTCAACGCTCGCAACCGGGCGATGATCGAGTTCATGGGCACCAAAGGCACGATCTACATCGACCGCGGCCGCTACGAAGTCCATCCGGACCCGCATCAAGATGTGGAGCCGAGCGAATGGATTCTCGGCACAGAGCCGCGCGGTGCGGACTTCTTCGACAACCCCAATGGCACGCGCCTGCATCTTGCCAACTGGGTCGAGTGCTGCCGCACCCGCAACAAACCACACGCCCCCGCCGAAGCGGGCGTCACCGCCGCCGCCGCCGCACACCTGGCAAACCGGTCATTGCGCAACGGAACGATGGTGACGCAAGAGGGTTGAACGGCAAAAGCCGTCACACGGAACGCAGCACGGCGGCGGCGCTTTGGCCAACGTGCGTGCGGTTCACGCTGAGGGCGACGTCGCTTTGGAGGCGGAGCGGCTCGCCGCGGACGACGTTCAGGCGGCAGAGCGGATCCGGAGTTTCGTAGTTGAGCGTCATCGGCAGCGTGCGGTGACGCAGCGCCATCAGGCTGCCAGCCAGTTCCACCGCTCCGGAGCCTGCGTCGAAATTCCCGAAATAGCTCTTGAGAGCGGTGACCGGGATGCGGTTGGCACTGTCCCCCAATGCCTGATGGTAGGCCCGCGACTCGACCCAATCGTCCCGCTGCGTCCCCTTGCCGTGGGCGTTGATGTGTCCGATCTCGCAGGGCTCGATCCGGGATTGTCGCAACACGCGATCAATTGCCCGCACCACGCCGGTTCCTCCGGCACCGTTTTGGTGTCCCCGGCCATCGCAACCGCCACTCACACCAAGGACCTCGGCATAGATATCGGCTCCGCGGGCAACCGCGTGCGAATAGCGCTCGACAACGAACACGGCCGCCCCTTCGCCGACAATCGTGCCGTCCCGGTCGCGGTCGAACGGCCGGCAGGCCCGCGTCGGGTCGTCATGCCGCTGCGAAAGGGTGTCGTACAGGTTGAGGCGGGCGATGTCGACAGGATGAATGTTGGAACTGCTGGCCCCGACGATCATCACATCGGCACGCCCTGCAGCGATCACCCGCATGGCTTCCGAGAGTGCCAGCAGAGCGGACGCTTCGCCGCTGGTGATCGTGTTGTTCGGTCCCTGAGCATCGTGTTCGATCGCCACATGACAGGCAGGCATGTTGGGCAACTGGCGCAGCAACCACAGGGGGGCGATCATGCCGAGCTTGTCGTCGCCCCACCGTTTGTACCCGTCTCGGCTGGACGGATCGGCGAAGTCGGCAGCGGCTTCGGCCAGTTCATCCGGCGTAAAGGAAATGTGCCCTGTGCCAAACTCGACGCCCAGCCGTTCCGGCGGCACGTCACCCGCTTTCAGCCCGGCGTCCTTCATGGCGAGCGAGGCAGCCGAGACCCCCAACTGGATGTCCCGGGACATCACCTTAAGGAATTTCTTTTCGTAGACGTAGTCCAGCGGATCGAAATCCGCAATCTCGGCAGCGAGCTTGGAGGGAAGGTTCTCGGCAGGAAACGACTTGAGAAAGTCGATTCCGGATTGGCCGGCGAGGAGGTTTCGCCAGAATGCGTCTGTGCCAATGCCGATGGGAGAGAGAACTCCCACACCGGTCACGACGACACGGGGTAACTGTGACCCAGCCATCATAGCCTGATCCCACGCAGTTGCGCGGCCGCGCATTCTCCCGTTGTCGGAGAACTTGTCTGCAAGGGGAAATCCCCCGACACACAAGAGGCGGTCCGCTCCGCGAGCCCGGCGTCCCTGCGGACGGGGTGAAGCATCCATTCATCCGAAGGAATGACAAGCTGCCCCAAACAGGCAACCTCTTCCGACGGCCCACACTCTCAACACCAGCCGATAATGCTGTCCGTGATTTTCCGAACAAACGCGTTCGTCAGCCTGACCCATCAGGCGGACCAGCATCAACTAGAATTACACTCGAAGCAGGCAGGCATGTCAAGCTGGGACCGGCCCACCGGTCCCACCACACACCGCAAAGCAACCTGTCCCCTAAAGTTCTCGGTATTTACAGTCGTCCATTTGAGGCGAATTGCACAAACCTGGGATGCCATTCGGGATATTCGGGCCTCCGTGTCGCAAGTTCCTGCTGACACACGTATAACACACCCCGGACCCACACTCGGGAGGCGATGCGACGACTTTTCGCTCAAAGGATCTCGATTTTTACGACGCTGTGTGATCGTCTTACGTCTGGCACTCTTCACGAGATTCCGGAGTGCAACCCCGGAATTTGCCGAAATGGGCGTTTGGGACCAAACTCACGGGAAACCGCAGCCGGCGAGGGCAGGGCGACGATCGGCAGAATCTGACGGCAGGCGAGGCTTCGCATACGGGTCCCGATTCCAACCGCCAGACTCAGGGCTTGGGCACGTGCCCCGACACCGGGCGTCTCCAACCCGGAATGGCCTTCCTCGATGATCTGGGCATCCAATCCTGTTTAAGGTACGAATGACGAAATGGGACACCGGGTGTCTTCCGACGTCTCTTCTGCAATTCACGCAAAGTGTTAGGACCAGCGCGGCGCGATTAGCCCGGATATTTCATTCGCCGGTTGCGGGCGAGGGATTTTGTTGGGGTCGTGGCGGGGGG
>JAJDEI010000330.1 GCA_029259845.1 Planctomycetaceae bacterium
CTCGCAGTCACGCCTGTTCCAGCGAATGCTCACCCGTGGGTTCCTCGATACGGTTCCCGTCCACAAACAGAACGAGAATGTCTACGGCCAGCTCTTCATCGACGGCCCGATGCTCTCGCTCGTCAGGCGTCGGCAAGTGAATTGTCGGCATCACTCCAGGAAATCAGCGACCGCCGTCAGTGGATGCCAGAAAAGGTCAACGCCTTCCGAACTTTTGGTCAACACCTCCCCCCAGAAAAGGTCAACGCTAATAAACAGAAATCCCAAAACGGAAATCAAAAGACAGGAGAAGACCGTTTTGAATCTGAAAATGAGTCTCTTTGCAAAGCATGCCGACCCCGACCTGCGACGAATCGCCTTGAGAGCGGCTCAAGAAGACGAGCAACGCCTGCAGCAGGCGGCATAGACGACAACTTGCCATCGAATACCGGCTTCAGTCACTCCTTGTCTCCAAGGTGTTCGTCGAACTACGCGTTGCTTCAATCCGGAAGAGTCTACGGACGGTGGACGGGAATCGAACCACAGACCGGCATTACTTTCAATCTGGAATACAAGGAGTATGGTGCGACTACAAATCGTCAGGCGGCGGTCCGAATGTCAGTCTGGCGAGTGCCTCGAATCCGACCTGCAACTCATCCACGAACTCCATCACTTGCATCTGGTCTGGCACAAAATACCTGCTGAATCCCGACGCGAGATCCTGAACTCAATGGAATTCGCCACACGTCAATCGTGACCGAGGTCGGTTCGACCGACGCGCGCTGGAACGTTTGACATCCTGCAGTCCGCGTTGTCGTCAAACGTCCGCTACAGCGGCAGCGAGTGGCTGTCGAGCCATGTCAGCCGTGTCGTCAAAATGCGTAAAACAGCGGCCGAGGCCGGCCGTCGTCAACGCTGCCAGACATGCTCAAAATCGCGCGTTCGCGATGTCGGCTGATCTGAGTCATTGGGCGAGACCGCCGAACATACTGGATTTCGGGATTCACACTGCTCGGGTCGCATTTAATGGGCACGGTGTGAGGATTCGGATCGGCTCGAGGAGCGGAATCTCGGCACCTCGACAGTGGGATCTGGGCGTGTTCCAGGCTCATACATTGGGAACCCGAAACGTTTCTTTGTTCAAGCCGTGGCGTTTCATGAGATCGTATAAGGATCTGGGGTTGACCGCGGACCGGCGGGCGGTTTCGTCGACGTTGCCCCTCGATTGTCCAAGCTGATGGACGAAGTACGTTTGTTCACACGAGCTGACGACCGCGTTCCGTACGTCTTTCCAGGGCCGCGATTTCCAATCGCCGTCAAATAACACGTCCAACGCCGACGAGGATTTGGCGGCACCGCCATGTCGCGTCGCGGGAACGATCGTTCGCGGCAAATCGCTAAGCGTGATCTGGTCGCCTTCGCACAGCAGTACGGAGCGCTCGACGACATTAATCAATTCACGAATGTTGCCCGGCCAGGGGTAATGCACCAACGCGTGCATCGATTCTTCTGAAAACGACGAAACGTTGCTACTGAGCCGCACGCGAAAGTCTGCGAGGTACAGGTCGGCAAGCTTCGAGATGTCCTCGGGATGCTGCCTGAGCGGTGGAACGTCGAGCGTCACCACATTTAATCGGTAGTAAAGATCGCTGCGGAACTTTTCCGCCTTCACTTCTTCGTGCAAATCGCGGTTGGTGGCCGCCATGACGCGGACATTGACGTGTACCGACTCTTCGCTCCCCAACCGCTGGACCACTCGCTCCTGTAGGACGCGCAGCAGCTTGACTTGCAGGTGCTGCGGCAATTCGCCGATCTCGTCAAGGAAAATCGTTCCGCCATGCGCCATTTCAAAGCAGCCTCGACGTGCGCCGACCGCGCCGGTAAAAGCTCCTTTTTCGTATCCAAATAACTCACCCTCGACCAAGGTCTCCGGAAAAGCCGACAGGATGATCGGAATGAAGGGACCGGAAGCCCGTGGACTTGCAGCATGAATGGCCCGCGCCAGTCGCTCTTTGCCGACGCCGGTTTCGCCTTGAATGAGAAGTGAACTGTCCGGCTCGACGACACGCTTTACGATCCGCAGAAAGGACTGCATGGTCGCGCTCACGGACTCGAAGTCGCTGAGCTTGGCCGGCGGCGCGTCGATCTCATGTTGCAGACGTTCAATGCTGGTGTTGCGCTGGCGCGTGACAAAGGCTTCAAATGCATCGCGAAGCAAATTGTCATCGAGAGACGCATTCAGGACGGCTGTGCAACCGGCGATCAACAGGCGGGCGCGTTCTTGTGCGTTTTCCTCCTCGCTGACCACAATCACCTCAGGGCGCTCCGGGAGCGCCTGGATTGTTTCAACCGTGTCCTCGATCGGATCGGGAAGTGACGAGCGTCCGATGACGACCAGGTCGGCCGGAAACGCCTTCACGCGATCCCACAGCACGGCCTTGTGCGGGGCTGTGGCAACAGCGGTTTCCAGCGGCTCGAAGATCCGATCAAGTCGTCGCTCCAAATCCGAGTCGTCAACGATTAAGAGTGCACGAACGAGCACAAATTCACCTCCATTTCCCCATCGGCTGTGCACACCGCAATCAGGTGCCTGCACCCGATTCTATCGGCAACGCGGTTCAATTGACAGTTCCCTTGACGTATTTTATATCCCGGTAAGTCATTATTGTTCATGGGCTTATAAGCACAAGGCAGCAATGAACCTGCTGCTGGGCACGCCGATTGCTATACGCGGAAGTGACCGCCTTTGCGAGGCAAATCGAAAGGACGACGTTGATGGTCGATCAAATCTGGCGTTTGCAAGTTGGCAGCGGCCCGCTGATTGCGACTGCGATTCATGACGGGCACGAGGTTCGCGACGAACTCAATGAGCACTTGGCGTTGAGCGAAACCGACCGGCTTCGTGAGCAAGATCCGTTTACTGGCCGCTGGACGCATGTCGCTCCGACGCGCGTCATCGGGACACGGTCGCGGTTTGAGGTCGACTTGAACCGCCCCCGAGAGAAGGCCGTCTATCGCACATCGGAAGATGCCTGGGGGCTTACGGTTTGGAAAGAAGACCCTCCGGAGGGTTTATTTGAGCGGTCGCTCGCCCAATACGATGCCTTCTATGACGCCATGCAATCGCTGCTCCAAGAGATCTCCCAACAGCACGGGCGATTCATTGTTTTCGACATTCACTCTTACAACCATCGTCGCCACGGTCCCGATGGGCCACATGCGGAATCCGATGGCCATCCACAAGTGAACATTGGCACTGGCACGATGAATCGCGAGCGCTGGGCGCCCGTGATTGACGCGTTTATCGAAACGCTGCGATCATTTGACTTTCCCGGAGGCCGGCTCGACGTGCGAGAAAACGTGAAGTTCTTCGGCGGCAACTGGCCGCGCTGGATTCATGAGAACTTTCCCGATAATGGCGTTGCGATTGCAATCGAGTTCAAGAAATTCTTCATGGATGAGTGGACCGGCGAGCCCGACGAAGAATGCATCGACGCGATTGGGGACGCCCTGCGGTTCACCGTGCCGGCAGTGCTCGACGCGCTCAGGAGGGGATAACCGTGCAGCCTGCAACCGCACCGATGAAAATCCCTGACTCCGGTCGTACGCGGCATTTGCACGTTGTCGCTGGTGCTTGCTCGATCCAAGGGGCACGGCGTGACGTGAACGAAGACCGTCAATACGTCTCACCTGAGATCAACTTGTTCATCGTCGCCGATGGCATGGGCGGACACGCCGCGGGAGAGGTTGCCAGCAAGTTCGCCGTCGATGTATTGTCACACGAATTGGCGAGGATCGACGTCGATGCAGACGAAAAAGAAATCGAATATCGCGTTCACGCCGCCTTGGACCGAGCCCATTGTCTGATCCTCGAAGCAGCCCCTTTGGGGTCAGGGGCTCGGCCCCCCGGTACGACGGTCGTGTTTGGGTTGCTGTTGAATCATCGCCTGTATATTACAGGCGTGGGGGACAGTCGGGCTTATTTGGTTCGTGGTGGTTCGATTGAGCGTTTGACCATCGACGACACTTGGCCCGATACGCTATTCCATCTCGGCCAGATCTCCGCTGACGAGGCCAAACAGCATCACATGCGGAACATGCTGCTGTCCGCGTTGGGAATGAGCGACTTCGATTCCAATCGAGAGGAGATTCGGGCGGTCGATGTTTACGATGGCGACCGATTCTTGTTGGCGAGCGACGGTCTGACTGATGTCGTAGAAGAAAATCACATCCTGGAAATCATTCACAAAAACAACGACCCCGAGCAGGCCGCCGAGCAGCTGACGCGGGAGGCACTCGCTAACGACGGAGGCGACGATGTGACCTGTGTATTATTCTACGTTCAAAGTGATTTCAGCGGCGAGCCGCCAGTGTCACCGAGCCCGACCATATTGAAGCGGCTGAAGTCACTATTCAAACCAAGATGATTATGGCGACCAAGACGACGAGAAAACGAAAGACGAGGTCCAAGCCCGAGGATGAGATTGCGTCGTCGCTGATCGACGCGGTTTGTCAGCGGCTCGCCGCGAACCAGCGCGTGCGTCGTACGTTGCCCGCAAAGGGGCGATTGCACATCGACCGGCAGTTGCCGTTCTTGTGTGTTTATCGCCAGCCACCGGACCACGAGGACGCGGGCACGGAACGGCTTGTGCAAGGGGAAGCGTCGTACTTGGTTGCGCCAGGTGCGGAATCGTTTCGCGAGAGCATCGCGAGCTTCGTGCGCAAAGTGGTCGAGACGCTGTCGTCCGAATTTGGCGCATTCCTGGTCGTTGAGATTTGGGCCGCAACCGAGGGCGGAAAAGCCAACGATCCAGCAGTCCCCACGGTGTTGCCGACGTTCACGATTCACGCGCCGGCAACTGCTGCTATGACTCGTACAGTCGAAGCGCTCGAGAAACGGCTGAAGCGGGTTAAAGTGCTCAAGCAGGGTGTCGAGGTCAACGTGGTCCGTGACGGCCAAGCTCATCCGCCGGACATGCCGCCGCTGTTAACAAAAGCGGAGGCCAGCGAACGGGATTGCTCGTTCATTGGAATTGCCGTGCCGCCGGTGTTTCGTACGCCAGGTTCAACGGCCGAGTTTCCTTTACTGGCCCGGGCGCTTCGCCGCAGCTTGAGCCTCGCGCTACGACAAGCGTATTTCGAGTTTGCGCGTTCGCGGACCACGCACCGACCGCCGCATTATCACACACTCGGCCGCAAGGCGGTCGTGAAAGCCGTTTGGGACATCGACCGGCAGCTGGCCGCGGTCAGCAACCAATTTGATTACCTGCTGCAACTCACGCCAGTCAATACAAACGGCGCGTGGAAACAGTTCCAAAGCGAACGGTTCGAGAACGCTCCTGAGTTCCATTACCGGCCATTGCCGGTCGATCCGGCCTTACTCAAGCGCCAGCTCTACAGGATTCCGATTGAGCGCGTCGAAGATCCAGCACTTCACCGGCTTTTTCAGGAAAAGCAGGAAGAGTTGGAGTTGAAGCTCACCATGTTGCGCGACCGTGATACGCCGCGATTTCTGTTCGAGAGTCTGCAACTGTTTGGCGGCGTGCAGGACGACCTGCTTCGACTAGCCAAGGACTTGCTGAACGAGTTGTCGGGAAAAGACCATTTTGACAAGGCGCGTAAGATCACGGCGGAGGGCTTTGCCAAATGCGCCGAGGCGGAGTTCGATTTCTATCGGCAAGCGTCTCCCGAATTTAGGGCCAGAGCGCAGGTAACGTCCGACGTCAGCGGACTGATCGTCTCCCGGGGCAAGTTACTCATCAACACGGACCTCAACCTGTCGGCGTCACGCGTCCCGGCACTTTTGGCTCACGAAGTCGGCACCCACTTAGTGACGTATTTCAACGGCCGGACGCAACCGTTTCAGCAACTCTATGCTGGGCTGGCAGGTTACGAGGAGCTTCAAGAAGGGCTGGCCGTGTTGTCGGAATATCTGGTTGGCGGTTTGAGCAAGAGCCGATTGCGTCAATTGGCTGCGCGCGTCGTGGCTGTGCGGCACCTCACCGACGGTGCGTCGTTCATCGACACATTCCGCACACTCAATGACGCCTACGAATTCACACAGCGGACGGCCTACAATATCACGATGCGGGTATATCGCGGCGGTGGCCTGACCAAAGACGCGGTCTACTTGCGGGGTCTGCAAGCGATTCTGCGTTACGTGCAAACGAATGGCGACTTGAATCCGCTGCTGCTCGGCAAAATGGCCGTCGAGCACATCCCCATCATTAAGGAGCTGCAACACCGTAAAGTGCTCAAGCCAGCTCCGATCGTGCCGCGCTACCTACAGAGTGCCGAGGCCATCGAGCGGCTGGAACGGCTGCGCGGCACCGACGGCTCAGTCCTGGACCTGGTAAGTCAACCTCTCACTAAGAATGGATTCGACGAATGAGATTAGGGATCGTGGTCAATGTCATGGACAGCGACGTAGCTGGCGCGACGACGTATCGCCTGGCCGCCGACGCGATCAACATGGACCACGAAGTGTGGGTCATGAGCACTGGTAATCTGGCTTACAACCCGGATGATACCATCGGCGCCTTTGCCCGGTCGGTCCCGCAAGGACGTTACACGTCGGCACGGTTTCTGGACGTATTCAAAAGCGACAAGGCCATCAACCGATGGATCACGCTCGACGATCTGGACGTGATCATGTTGCGAAGCAATCCCTCAGTGCAGCACGCCTGGGCGCAATCCGCGGGCATCCACTTCGGGCGGCTGGCGATGCGACACGGCGTGATTGTGCTGAACGATCCGAACGGCTTGGCCAAGGCTGTCAACAAGCTGTACCTGCAAACGTTTCCGGAACGAGTCCGGCCGCGAACATTAGTCACCAGGCATTTGGGGCGCATCGAGAAGTTTCTGGACGAAGAAGGCACCGTCATTTTGAAGCCGTTGCAGGGTTCCGGTGGGGCCGGCGTGTTCATCGTGCGGAATGACGAGGAGCACAACCTCGAAGACATCTTCGCTTCGGTCAGTCGCGACGGCTATGTCATCGCGCAGGAGTACCTGCCAGCGGCTGCAGAAGGAGACACCAGGCTTTTTCTGATGAACGGCTTGCCGCTGCGCCACAAAGGCAAATACGCCGCGTTTCGCCGGGTCCGCACGGGCGACGACATCCGCAGCAACATTCACGCCGGCGGCCGACTGCGCCGCGCGGAATTGGACGACACCATGTTCGGGCTCGCCGAAATGGTGCGACCGCGATTAGTGGAAGACGGCATGTTTCTGGTCGGACTGGACATCGTGGGCGACAAGCTGATGGAGATCAACGTGTTCAGTCCGGGTGGATTCGGCAGCGCGCAGAAGTTCGAAAAGGTCAATTTTTCGCACGCCGTGCTGGAAGCCTTGGAATGCAAGGTGCAATACATGAAGTTCTATCGTCGGAACTTCAGCAACGTGGAGCTGGCGACACTTTAGCGGTTCAACGAAGAACTCGTTTCACACCCTGAAAGGAATTCCCAATGAAGATCGGATTCGTTGTCAACGACGTTATGACCGAAGAAGCCGGTTTTACGACGACACGACTGGCTCATGCGGCGCACCAACAAGGCCACGACACTTTCGTGATGGGGGTGGGCGACATGGCGTATGACCCAGACGACTTCATCCGCGCGCGGGCGCGACACGCTCTTCAGGAAAAGAGGTACAAAACTCCGGAGTCGTATCTGGCAGACGTTCAAGGCAAGAAAGGAGCCTCTCAACGAATCACGGTTGACGAACTCGACGTATTGATGCTCCGGAACGTGCCGTCCGACGATTACCTGAAGCGTCCTTGGGCATCCGCGACCGCGTCGGAGTTCGGTCGAGTCGCGATGCGGCGGGGCGTGATCGTCGTGAACGATCCGAACGGCCTGGCCAAGGCGTCGACGAAAATGTACTTCCAGTTGTTTCCAGAAGAAGTCCGCCCGCGAACATTGATTACACGCGACCGAGACGAAATCAAGGCGTTCGCCAAAGAAGAGGGTCGCTGTGTGTTAAAACCGCTGCAAGGATCGGGGGGGGCCAGCGTTTTTCTTGTCCAGCAAAGCGACATCCCCAATCTCAATCAGATGATTGACGCTGTGAGTCGCGACGGGTTTGTCATCTGCCAGGAGTACTTGCCAGCCGCAGAAGAGGGCGACATGAGATTATTCGTCATGAATGGGCGACCGTTGCAGGTGAAAGGCAAATACGCAGCTTTCCGGAGGGTTCGTGGCGGAGGGGACATGCGGAGCAACATCCACGCGGGCGGTAAACTGGCTGACGCCGTGGTCACTGAGAAAGACCTCAAGATTGCCGAGATCGTCCGGCCGAAACTCGTCCAAGACGGGATGTTCCTGGTGGGTTTGGACATCGTGGGCGACAAGCTGATGGAAATCAATGTCTTCAGTCCCGGCGGCCTTGGCAGCGCGCAGAAATTCACGAAGATCAACTTCAACAGGTACGTCATTAACGCTCTGGAGCGGAAGGTGCACTACATGAGTTACTACGGTCGCAATTTCGATAACATTGACATGTGTACACTCTAGGTGAGTCGATGATCGCCGCGATCCCGACCACATCGCCCGCTTGTTATACGGTCCGCCAGCTCGCCGACGTCGGCCAGTTGCGAGGGCACGAGATGCTCGTGGTGGATTGCAATGAGTGCATTGGAGAGTCGCTGGGCCAATTATCTGAATCGCCGTCGATTGTGAGTTCATTTGTCAAGACCGAAGCGATTTTTGCGTGGCTGGACTCGCGCGACCTAGAATGTGGCCTTGCTGTGATGCGCGAGTGTAAATCGTTCGGAGCATATTCACCCAACACGGCGACCGCGATCACACGGGCATGTGACCGATTGTGACTCGCTCAGACGCTCGCTAAGACAGATATTCCAGTAACTCGTTTTATTGTCGCACATTCCACCACAGACATCAGTAGCAACCTCGAGAAGTTAGGTGAGGGGCCGTGGGTTCTAAAACTGTTGTCCGGTCGGAACTCCTTCGGCCAGAGTATCATGGCTGCAACACGCGATGCGGCATAAAGTACGCATGATCGGTTTCGCAAGCTCAAAGGTGAACTTATCGTTCAGCGATGCATTGCTGAGGCCAACTGCGAAGACATCCACGTTCTCGTTGTTGGCTTTGAAGCGATCGGAGCGGTACTACGGCGAGCGAAAGGAATTTTTGACTTTCCGACATGGGGTTTCTCGGCTGAACCTGTAGAATTGAAACTTGACGAGCGCCGATTCACCGAATGTACAGCAAGTACTCTCGACCTCGCCATTGCCGACGTAACGTTGATTCGCTCGAATCAAGGACCATTGGTTTTGGACGTGAATCCCTTTCCACAGCTCCAGTGATGGGACCAGCACACATCGGGGCTGGCTGTATTCCGGCTGTTGGATATGATCGGTGTGCGGGCTATCGGGCATTGAACTCGAGAATCGAAAGGAATTGACCGTGCGAATTGGATTCATTGTCAACGACCTCAAAACAGAAGAGGGAAAGTTTACAACGAGCCGACTGGGCCAAGCGGCCGTGAATCGCGGCCATGAGGTGTGGACGATCGGCGTCGGGGACGTTGCTTACGATCCCGACGACATGGTTCGCGCCCGTGCGAGCGCCGTTCCGAAACAGAGATACGGCAGTTCGGACAGCTACACCGCGGATTTGCAGGGCAAAAATGCCGTCAAACGCCGTATCACCGTGGATGAGCTGGACGTGCTCATGCTGCGCAATGTTCCGTCGGACGACTATCTGCAGCGTCCCTGGGCCAGCACCGCCGCGTCGGAATTCGCACGGGTCGCCATGCGGCGTGGCGTGACCGTGCTGAGCGATCCGAACGGCCTGGCAAGGGCGGGGAGCAAGATGTACTTTCAACTGTTCCCGGAAGAGGTCCGACCCCGCACACTCATCACCCGCGACCGGGACGAGATCAAACATTTCGCGCAAGAAGAAGGCACGATCGTCATTAAGCCGCTGCAAGGATCGGGTGGCGCGAGCGTGTTCTTGGTGCGCAAGGCAGATATCCCGAACTTGAATCAGATGATTGACGCGGTGAGCCGCGATGGCTTCGTGATCGCTCAGGAGTACCTAACTGCCGCGGAACAAGGAGACATGCGGCTGTTCGTGATGAACGGCCGGCCGCTCCGAGTGGGCAAGAAGTACGCAGCCTTTCGCCGGGCCCGCAGCGGCGGGGACATGCGCAGCAACATTCACGCAGGGGGCAGCAAAGCCGCCGCGGAAGTCGATTCGACGGTGTTGAACATTGCGGAGATCGTGCGGCCCAAATTGGTGCAAGACGGAATGTTTCTGGTCGGTCTCGATATCGTGGGCGACAAGCTGATGGAGATCAACGTGTTCAGCCCCGGCGGTTTGGGCAGCGCCCAGCAGTTCGAAAAGACCAACTTCTCCGCGCACGTGATCGAGGCGATTGAACGCAAGGTCCAATACATGCATTACTACGGTCGCAACTTCGACAACGTCGACATGTGTACGCTGTAGTGCCGTGCCGAGATGTACCACGAATTGCTGACGGACATGAGAATCACCTCTCTTTCATCAAACGCCGATGGAACGAAGGCATGAAAGTATTGGCGATCGTGGCCGAAATCTTCATGCCGCCGGCACTTTTCACCGCCGGTTACAGCGGGGCCATCGGCGATAGATGATGAATTCCGGAGAGGACCTACTCCCCGGACGTTTCTTGATTGGTCGTGGATCGGCTTTCGTCCGCCGGCGATTCGGGCAACGTCACTCGGATGCGTTTCGCCCGTGCTCCGTCGACTTCGATCACTTGGGCAACCGTTCCGTCGAAGTCCACTTGATCGCCAGCCTGCAGTACGCGACCGACACGTTCCAGCATGATGCCTGCCATCGTGTCGACGTCCACAGCATCTAATCTGAGACCGAACTCCTTGTTGACCACGTCGAGCGGCGTGCTTCCCTGTACGATGAACCGCCCCCCGCCTTCGGGCGTAATGTCTTTGGGCTCTGTGTCGAATTCATCTTCCACCGGGCCGATGATCTGCTCCAGCACGTTTTCGAGTGTCACAACTCCAACGACCGTTCCATGCTCATCGACGACCATCGCCATCAGTTGGTGTGTCTTTTGGAAATGCCGCAGCAATTGGCTAATCGGCATCGTTTCGGGCACATGATGCGGCGGACGGGCAATTTCGCGCAGGTCAATCTGCGAATCGGCGTCGACGCCGAGAAGGTCCTTGATGTGGATGATGCCGATGACATGTTCCAGCGAGTCCTCGCAGAGGGGATAGCGCGTGTGCTTGGATCGTTGGACGATTTCCAGGCATTGGGCGAGCGGTTGATCGACCTCAAAGAATACCGCGTCACTACGGGGGACCATCACCCGGCGGCAAATCATGTCGTCGAACTCGAAGACTGCGTGGATCAACTGGTGTTCACTGCGCGTCAGTTCGCCGTGCCCATGAGCCAAGTGGACCAGAGCCCGAATCTCGGCTTCGGTATGAGGTGTGTCGTGTTCAGTTGCACCTTCGATGCCCACCAGCCGCAGTAACCTGGACGTGGAGTAGCTCAGTGCAATCAGGAAGGGATAGGCCAGCACGTAGAAGATTTTGAGGGGCACCGCACACCACAAGATCATCAGCTCCGGCCGCCGGATGGCGTAGATTTTCGGGGCCTGTTCGCCGATGACCAGATGCAACGTCGTGATGATCGTAAAGGCAACGATGAAGGCCGTCGTATGCAATGCCGTTGGAGACGTCACACCGACGATGTGAAACACCGGTTCCAGCAGTCTTCCGAACGCTGGTTCGCCGACCCATCCCAATGCCAGCGAGGCCATCGTGATGCCGAGTTGGCATGCCGACAGAGAGGCATCCAATCGATCTCTGAGCCAGCGCGCGGTTTTTGCAAACGGCCGACGTTGCTCGACCAGTTCGTTAAGCTGGCCACCGCGCACTTTCACCAGCGCAAACTCTGCTGCCACGAAAAAGCCGTTGAGCAGAACCAAGACAACGGCAATCGTCAAATAGGCCAGGTTGATTTGCCAGTCGTCCATATTCACTTTCCACCGACGATGAAGTCTTTTCTAGTCAGGCCGTGCCGCGACATCAAGTCGCACAGCGGTCCCACGTTGGTCCCGCTGCGCCAAGCAGTTTCATCGACGTTGCCGTTGGTCTTGTCAAGTGGATCGACGAAGTTTGTCGGTACGCAGGTTCCAAGACGGCCTTGCGTGCGTCATTCCAGGGCCGTGACCACCACTCGCTGTCGAAAACCTCAACGAGTGCTAATGGCGGATTTGCATCGCCTGCGTGCCACAACGACCAGCCGTTGAGCGGCTCAGCAATTAAGAAGCAGTATTGAAGCCGTCGCAACATTCTCAAAGAATGCCGCGCAATCAGCTGCGCCGTCGTGCAGGGAGGGAATGCATACTGATTCACTCGTCGAGGGGGCCTCGATTCATGGCCGTTGGCGATCTTGTCCGTGATGCGCCGAAGCAGGCCTTGCTGTCGCATCAACGGAAAAGGGGTCCACAATCGACGTCCGCAACAGCTCATCGGGCACGCAATGCGAATCGATTGTCACGAATAGGAACTTACCAGGCGACCGGACGGATCTGAAGCCAGAAGTCGACACCAGACCCGCGCAGGCGGAGAAGGCATCCGCAGTTTAACTCATTCCCAACGGAAGGTCCACTTAATGAGCACACGTGTCGCGCTTAGATCGGAGAGGACCGTCCTGCGTACGCGATGGGGCACAGACCGCTGGCGGTGTCAACGACGTTACCAGGAATACACCCGCTGCGGAAGCATTCCATCTGATCTCGAAAGCGATCGACATCGCGAGCCCAATCTTCAAGAAACGCCATCCGAAAGTGGGCGCTCGTCCCGGCACGTTAGTGATTGACGAGGATGCTGTCCCCCCCCCCGAGAATTCGTATGATCAGTTTCGATCAGCGCGAAGTGCAGGAGCTGCAGATTAACAGCACTCAGGAATTGGCGGCAGCGCTCGACCCCGGTGACGTCACGTGGGTTGACGTGCAAGGTTTTGGCGACGAGACACTGATCCGCGAGATCGGCGAGCTTTTCTCGATTCACCCGCTGGGAATGCAAGACGCCGTCAATATGCCTCAACGCCCCAAGGTTGAAGAATATGACGGCCAAGTTCTGATCATCACGCGAATGGTTCGGGTGAAAGGCACGGCCGACTTGGAGATGGAACAGGTCACGTTCGTCTTGGGGGAAAACGACGTGTTGACCTTCCAGGAACGTTATGGCGACATTTTGGACTCTGTCCGCGAACGTATTCGAACTGGCCAGGGCCGACCTATTCGCCGCAGCGGTCCCGGCTATCTGTGCTACGCGATCGTGGACACCATTATTGACGGATACTATCCGGTCATTGAAGCGTTGGGGGATCACTTGGAGCAACTTGAAAACCAAGCGATGGAGAATCCTGGACTTCCCCACGAATGGTGGGCGCTCAGGGAAGAGCATCGGCTGCCCGTGGGGAGAAGGGAAGATGTCGAAGCCGAAGCGTCGGAGTCACAGTGAGGAGTCACAGTGAGGAGTCACAGCGGGGAGTTCCAGCGGGGAGTTCCAGCGGGAGGCCGTGACGCTGGTGACCGGCCAGGGATACTCCGTGGCGGAGGCGGCCCGGAATCTGGGACTTCACGCGAATCTGCTGCGGACCTGGAAGCGGACGTTCACGACCGAAGCAGCCGAGGAACGGGACCTGACGGAGGAGGAACGCATGAAGCCGGCGAGGTTGCGGGCGGAGAACAAGCGGCTGCGAAGGGAGCGCGACGTCCGAAAAACAGCGACGGCCCGCCGCAGGCGGTTTGAAGTCCGTGTGGGGCCTACGCGCGCGAGAAGCCCTAACAGTCCGTTGAATTAGTCGGTATCGGCGGCGACGTGTTTTTTTGTGCGGGGTTAGACGGCGAGGAGGTTGGGCGTTGATTTCGTTGGCGATTGGCTGACGAATTTCTCGAAACGCGCGATGTGCCGGGTCAGAGCCGCCAG
>JAJDEI010000034.1 GCA_029259845.1 Planctomycetaceae bacterium
ACCGTCCTTGGTTAGAATAACCCATCCTTGGGCCTCCTTGTTGGTAGATGGTTGTTCTCACAAACCCCATTTACGCAAGCGAGGCCTTTTTCGCTATATCATTTAATCGCAAGACGTTGCGGAAACTTAAGTGCCATTCGGATCAGCGTCCGCCAACTGTGCAGTGGCTGTCCGTCGGCATCCATCGTATAGGCCGGCGGGAACGCCTGATACTCGTCATGGTAGTTGTGCAGTGCCAGCGAGATTTGCTTGAGGTTGTTCTTACACTGTGTGCGACGCGCTGCTTTGGGAACTCCTCGCCTTACACCAGGCAGCAACAGAGCAACTAGAACAATAATGATGCCGAACACCACAAGGAATTCGACCAGCGTCAGTCCCGCGCGATTCTTCGCGCCTGGCGTGCCGATCGAACGTGTCCGTCTGTCGTGCTGATCGCGCTTCATGGGTTCGTTCCTGACAGAGGAGCCAGAGAGTCGTAGGGTGGGTG
Organism: Planctomycetaceae bacterium; assembly: GCA_029259845.1. Taxonomy (GTDB): domain Bacteria; phylum Planctomycetota; class Planctomycetia; order Planctomycetales; family Planctomycetaceae; genus JAHBXU01. The sequence continues at coordinate 488 of JAJDEI010000034.1, forward strand.
AAACGAAGTGCAACCCACCGTTCGAGCGGTGGGTTTCGCTGCGCTGCACCCACCCTACGTTCCTGACAGAGAAGCCAGAGAGTCGTAGGGTGTGGATCACACCCGATGGCGTACATCGTCCGCTTGTGTGGAGTTGCCGGATGGGTCAGGGCAAACGTGTTTTTCACAATGGGGGAGTTGTCGGCGGTCGACGTCAGTGAGACGTTCCGACTTCAACAAGATGTTTGCCCTGCCGAATCGGTGAAAGGAAATTGCATTCGCCACCCTCACTACGTCAGTTTCGATAATTAGCGCAAGGAAAAAAAGACACGGGGATGAAACGAATGCGGAGGGGGATGGCCACGGATCGTGGGAGACCAGCAATCCGATCCGCTGGAATTTGGTTCGATCCGCTTCATCCGCGTTTCTCTGTTTGTCCAGGACTGGCCAATCATCTCGCTCCGTTGGCGGTGGTGTGACCGGCGGCGATGGTTGCAAATCATTGAGGCGAGCGGTTATCAAGGTCTCACAGATGAGAAGTAACTTTCCTCCAAACGCTGTCAACCTGAGATGCCAAACAGAGGCGACATGATGAAACCGCGAGTGACCTGTTGTGCGATGATGGCCGATGAGGGGCCGCACTTTGAGATTCTGGAGCGGGCCGGATTCGAGCTGGAGCTGATCGACCGGACATTGGACCTGTGGGATGAAGATACGTTGATCGACGTCGCCTCGGGGAGCGAGGTGGTGATTGCCGGGTCGGAACCGTATACGCCGCGCGTGATTGCGAGCCTGCCGGAGCTGCGGGTGCTCGCGCGGACGGGGGTGGGGTTCGATGCGATCAACGCTGAGGCGTGCGACAAGCAGGGCGTTGTGGTCACGACGACGCCGGGCGTCAATCATCATTCGGTCGCCGAGCATACGATCGCCCTGTTGATGGGCGTCGCGCGAGGGTTTCCGGACTTGGACCAACGGGTCCGCGAAGGAGCTTGGGAGCGGATCGAGTATCCGCGGGTGATGGGCCGCACGCTGGGGATCGTGGGACTCGGCCGCATCGGCCAGGCGGTTGTGCCGCGGGCACAGGGGCTGGGGATGGAGATCATCGCCCACGAACCTTTCCCGGATGCTGATTTCGTGGCGCAGTCGAACATCGAACTGTGTGAATTCGACGAATTGCTGGGCCGCGCGGATTACGTGTCGCTGCACATTCCGCTCACGGCCGAGACCCGTCACCTGATGAACCGGGAACGCTTTGCGAAGATGAAGCCCGGTTCCGTGTTCATCAACACGGGGCGTGGCGGGCTGGTCGACGAAGCGGCTTTGGATGAGGCGCTTTCCTCCGGGCATGTGCGCGGTTCGGGGCTTGATGTGTTCGAAGTCGAGCCGCTGCCGTTAGACAGCCCGCTGCTCAGGCATCGGCATGCACTGCTTGCCGGGCATGTGGCCGGGCTGGACGTCGAGTCCCGTCGGGATGCGCTGATCATGGCGGCGGAAGCGATCGTGCAGTTGAAGAACGGCGACTGGCCCGAGCCGTGCGTGCAAAATCTGCGCGGCGTGACGGATTGGTCTTGGGAGCGGCCACCGGCGTGAGTGTCGCGAGATTCTTCTCTGTCACACGTCCCGTTCGCCTCGATGGCTTCTCTTAATCCTGGATTTCTCATGATCTTAACCCGTCTCTTAATCCGAATCCGGATTCTCCCGTAATCGCCTGCCACTTCTGAGAACCAGGCACTCACGGAATGAGCGTGCTCTTCGATGATGAGTAAGAGCAAGATTAGGATTAAGATTATGGTGCTGATTCCGGAACACTGATCCGGCGAAAGTCATTTTGCTGCACGAGATTTCGCATGCGAGAGGTGGACAACTTTTCTAAGCTCAGGGGCGGGGGATGCTGGCCACGGCTTGGCGGAGGCGTTCGACGGCGTCGGGGCCGGTCTGGCTGCGGAAGCGCATCTCGGCATAGAGGCCGTAGCAGCCGGCCACGTCCTGCCGCCAACGGGGGTCAGCCTCCGCGCGGCGGAGACGATCGGCGAACTGCAACAAGGTCTCGTTGGCGTTCCGGACGAGGCCGCGCCGTTTGGCGCGACGGTCGAGTTGCTTGAGGACGGCGTGAAGGCCCTTGAGCCTTCGGTCGGCTTTGCGGAAGCGGAATCGCGGGAGGGGAGGGCACTTCCAAAGCAACAGCCCACCCACGCCGAGCATCAGCATCACGAGTCCCGGGATCGACCAGAGCTTGCGGGCAGATGCGGTGAGCAGTCCGCCGATGCCGATCTCCCGCAGCGCCTCGGTGAGCATCGTCCAGTGCTGGTGCAGAGAATCGGCAAGTTGCGAACGAACGGTGACCGTCCGTTGAGCGGGGACACCCACCGAAGGCGTCGATTCGACAATGACCCATTGGCGGTTCTCTTCATCGTACGCCTCCACCCAAGCGTGGGCATCCTTGTTGCGGGCGACCCAATAGCCCCCGACGGCGTTCTCTTCGGCAGCGACGTACCCGGTCACATAGCGGCAGGGAACCCCCGCGAGCCGCAGCAGCGCGGCCGTCCCGGTCGCGAAGAATTCGCAGTGGGCCGCGGGACGTTTTCGAAGAAAGTAGGTCAGCGGATCTGATCCGCGAGGAATCCGGATGCCCACGTGGTATTTGAAGTTGCTGCGAAACCACGTTCGCACCCGGTCCATCTTCTCCCGCGCGGTGTGGCAATCGGCGAAGAGGCTGTCTGCCAGATCCCGCACGAACGGTTCGACGTCTGAATCGACGACCGTGAGCAGTCCGTGCATGTCCGCAGAGAGCGGTGCCGGCGACGGAGACTCGGGGGTGAGAAACGAGTAGCGAAGCGGACCGTCGTGCTCGTCGGCCATCAAGTTTCCGTGTCCGTCGCGGGTCACCCGGTCGCTGTTGACGGTGAGGTGGGCAGCCCCCAACGGCGCAAACAGGAATCGTCCGAGTTGCGGCTCGGGCCAGACGTCGACCGAGTTCCAGGGAATGCGGGCTGCCGGGTCAAGGACGAATGCGAACTCGCCCGGGCCGCGGGCCGGACGTTGGCCGACTGCACCCGCGGGGGGGACGGCTTCCATAGGCAGATGGCTGCTCCAGGCTCTCCAGGACTGTTCCCACCGCGGGCTTCGATAGGTGTCCAGGGCCTTCCCGCGCAGATACCCCGGTTTGCGGTCGGCAAACACGCGGATGGCGATGTGTTCGGCGCCGAGTGTCTTCCAGGAGAGGACGTCGTTGAGGCGGCCGTTGGGGGAGAACCCGCTGCGCGCCGTTGCCGCGGCCGTTCCCAGGTAGTCGCGGAGGAACCATTCGATCTTCCTTTCGTACCGCACGAGCGCGACAGCGGTGCCGCCTCCCAGGGACATCGCGCAGGCCACGGCGGCCGCCAACAGGAACGTTCGGGTGCCGCGCTGCGGCTTGGATGCGGTGGTGACCGCTTGTCGTGCGAACGAGCTATAGAGCGCGGCGACCGCAACGAACGTCACAATCAGAAGCAGCAGGGGGCGGTGGAAGGTTCCGGGAGCTTGAACAAGGGAGCCGGGAACTTGAACATTCGTCGCGAACGGCAGACACATCGCTCCCAGGCCGGCCAGCCAAATCGGGGGACGCCCGGATTCGTGATGCACGATGAGTGCCAGCAACTGCATGCCAATGAGAGATCGCGCCACCGCATGCGCCAGAGGGGTGCGGTAGGACAGGAACTCCTCCGGAAACGGGAACGGCGAGAGTTGCAAGGACAGAAGGAATCCGATCGCGATGGCGGCCGCGGAAAGTTGCACGACGATTGGTTCGAGCCACAGGCGTCGGCGTGTCGATCCGATCCCGATGGCAAGTCCGATGACGATTACCGGGAAGAGCCTCGCCCCGGACAAATAGCCGAGAATCACCGCTTGCAGGACCACGAGGATCACACCCAGCCAGTGGACGACCCGGAAGCGGTCCGCAGGAGCAAGGACCCAATGAGGCCGTGACAGCCGTTCGCTGGGGGATGGCGTGGGAGTCATGGTTGTTGGCCGGTTGTCTTACACGTTTCGTAACACGTTAGCCGTCTGCGAAACAGAGTTTCGCGATCGTGCGTTCCCAAACCGGAGTTTGGGAACGAGGCATTACTGGAGTTTGGGAACGAGGCCACGGAGTTTGGGGACGAGGTTCAAACTTTCTTCACGTCGCCGTCGTTGATCCGGGCGATGCTGAGTTGTCGGACGTGCTCGGTGCTGTCGAGGGGGATAGTGGTTTCTCCATCACGGACGACGATGACCTTGAGGGCACAGCCGCCTTCGAGGATGTGTTCGACCAGGCAGCGGCGGGGCTCGTCCCAGTCGAGCAGGATGCAGATGGCTGTCGAAATCCGCGTCATCTCCTCGGCAACAGCCGGAGAGACCTGTTCGAACGGGTCGGTGCGGCTGGCGTCGACGGAGGCGAGAATCTCCAACACACTGTCAAAACTGGCGCGGCTGCCGGAGGAACGAAACACATGCAGATTGGGACCGGCTGCAAAAAAGTCGACGAGAAAGTCGCCCGTCGACATTTCCTCGGACACAGCCGCCGTCAGGCTCACTGCCGCTTCCAGATTGGGGAACCCTTCCGGGCCCGAACGACGTCTCCCGGGCACAAACGTGTCAAGGATGATGGCGACGCGGCAGGAATACTCCTCCTGATACTCGCGGACAACCGGCTGGCCCAACCGGGCCCACGCGCGGGGATCGAGATGCCGGACCGGTTCGCCGGGCGTGTATTCGCGGTTGCCGATGTACTCCATCGAGTTGCCCACACGAGCCGTCAGCAACACGCCGCCGGGTTGGTAGCGCTGGCTCAAGGGAATGTCCAAGTGTTCCATCGGCCGATAAGCCGGAAACACTGTCACCGACTGGGCCGGCAACTTGCAACGGCCGAAGCGCATGAGGTTGAAGGGGAATGTCGAGTGGAGATGCACGGCCGGGAGACGATACACGCCCCGGTGCCGGGCAACCAATGTCACCGGGAGCACGGCGGTGCTGCCGCGCGCCAGAGAGGGCAGATAGCAGTCGCCGTTCAGGTGTTCAAAGGACCGGGGCAGGCCGAACAAACCGGCCATCACGTCGAATGCGGGCTTCCACGAGCGGTTTTCCAGCCGGAAGTAGCCGGTGAATGGTTCGTCGACGCGAACACGTGCCGGCAGGCTTCCGCGAACGTCGAGCTGCGGTCGCATCAGCAGGCCGATCGGCTCGGTGATCATCAACAGTCCGAACAGTCCGCAGAAGACCTGGTAGATGGGGATTTCCACAGAGACCGACCCGACCGCCGAGAGCATCAACGCCATCACCAGCGACCGGCCTGCCGGCGTCAGTTTGAACCGCCAGAAGTAGCGGTAGAACGGGCCGATGACACGTGAGCGGTAGGCCATGATCGGGGGGGCAGGGGTCGGGGGCCAGGGGGTGCGAGCCGTTGAATTATCAAGCTTCGATTCGGGGGTTGGAGTTCAGGCTTTAGCTTGCTTGCACGCTGCAACGGCAAGCTAAAGCTTGAACTCCAACATTCGATTCAGGTTCGTCAAAGTGGTCCGTGCTTTGCGATGTCGGCACAAAAACATTCGCAGCATGGCCTTCCTGGTTCGCTGAGTTTCCGCTCCCCGCTCCCTGATCTCCGTCGTTCACACGGGGACACGAATGTTGTGGACAATCTCCGTGATGAGTGCCAGTTTGTCGATCCCGCCGTAGCGAGCCTGAGACGTCAGCGTGCAACGGTGGGGGAGCACATAGGGGACGAGACGGCGGACGTCATCCGGCTGCACGTGATCCCGCCCGGCAAACAAGGCCGCCGCCTGCGCGGCCCGGAAGAACATGAGCGACCCCCGAGGGCTAACACCAAGTTGCAACTGATGATGGCTGCGAGTCGCGTTGACGATTTCGACGATGTCGTCGGCGATTGAGCGATCCACGTGCACGTGCTGGACGAACGCCTGCAGCGCGTTGACCTCGCCGATGGTGAGCACGGGGGAGACTTGATCGATGGGATGTTCGGTCGTCTGGGCGTAGAGGATGTCCGTTTCCGTCTGCGGATCGGGATAGCCCAGGTTGAGATGAATCAGAAACCGGTCGAGCTGGGCTTCCGGCAACGGGTACGTGCCGTGAAAGTCGATCGGGTTTTGCGTCGCCAGGACGAGAAACGGCTGAGGCAGCGAATACCGTTGTCCTTCAATGGTCACCTGTCGCTCGCTCATGGCTTCCAACAGGGCCGACTGCGTGCGGGGAGAGGCCCGGTTGATTTCGTCAGCAAGCAGCACACTGCAAAAGATCGGTCCTCGCCGAAACGAAAATGTGCCATTGGCCGGGTTGTAGATCGACGAACCGAGGATGTCGTTGGGGAGCAGGTCGGGCGTGAACTGGATCCGCCGAAACTCGACATCGAGTGAACGGGCCAGCGCCTTGGCGAGAGTCGTCTTCCCGACGCCCGGCACGTCCTCCATCAGCACCGACCCCCCCGCGAGCAGCGCCACGATGAGGATGTCAATCGGATCGCTTTTTCCCAGAATCACAGAACTGAGACTCTCCTTGAGCAACGCGATTTTCTGCCGGGCCTGGTCGCTCGTGAGTGCGTCGGCGTTCGCCGCAGGAAGGGGGCTCGCGGTGCCGCCCGGCGATCGGATTTCGACGGGATCGATGGGGAACACGGGCATGCTCGGGGAGGGCCTGTTGGGAGAGGGCAACGCTGACACGACCGTGTTGTCCGAACGGAGAGTGCTCAAGTCAGACACCCATCGAGTCTAGCGGGCGGTCGTATGCGATGACTACTCCGGGAACTGATGACTTCTCCGAGAAGAAGGGCGGCCCGATTGGGTGCCGGCGATTCGCCGTCGGCGTCGGTGTAACGCCCCAATTGAAAAAACGTTTGCCCTGGCGCTTACCTACGGGGACATTGACGGCGAGGAATCGGCCGCAGATGACGCGGCCCCCGCGGATAATCGCGGAAACCGTCTCCGGCGTCTCCTCTCATTTTCAGAGCCGCGCCCGTGAGGACGCAGCCGACACCGCGACGTGTCTCGCCCGGCTTTCTCGGCGATTTCATGCCTATATTAACAATGGAGTCACCTGGTGGCGTGCGGCGGCCGGGGGATTCTGATTTTCGTTCATCGTCAGAATCAGAATAACCGATACAGTAAGAATAGGCGGAGTCTCAAAGGCTTCGCCTGCGCGGAACAACGATCCTTGTCTTTTCGGACCGGGGGGGCGGCCGAGACATGCTTCGGCTCACGGCGTTCCGGCCGACAGTGTGAGATGACGCCCGGTCGCGTGATTCATCGTTGACGAACTCGCTGCAAGAGATTGGTTTGAAGTTGACGCAGACCACGCAAGGTTTTACTGGCGTCGGCGACCGGGGGGCCATGAGCATCTCAGCCCGTGTCAGCCGGCCGTCGCCACTGCGAGCGATATCGCATCGAACACATGGGGAGTTTCGATGACATTTGGGCAAACAACCGCGCGGATGATTCTTTCCGCCGCTCTGCTGGCCTCCGTCGGATGTGCCACACGAAGCGCCCGGACGCAATTCGCGAACTCCGGTGACACGCCTTTGCCGGCCGTCCATAACAAAACTCTGCCGACTCACCACAAGGCGCAACTCCTCGCCGCCGCGCGTCAGTACGAAAAAGAAGGGCGGCCCGATCTCGCCGTTCGATACTATCGGCAGGCGTTGGCCGCTGACGGGCAGAGTACGGACGCACAAGACGGTCTGGAGTACGCCCGGCCGGGGCAGCGACGCAGTGAACCCGGGCATCAGGAGATCATCGCGGCCGCACAGCCGCAGTCGAGGCCGCGGCTACGCAGTCGCCAGGACTTCAGCCTGAGAAACTCGGGAATCGACAAGCGAACCGCTCAGATCATCGCCAATGCGGCCGCCCGCGCGACGGCAGAGGCCATTGCCAATGCAGCCTCCAAAGCGACCGACGAGTATCTCGCGAACATGGCGGCGGCGGCCGGGAGCCAAATGGGCGAACCGAGCGAAATGAGTCCGTCGCCGCTTCCGACCGCAGTCGCCGCGGCTGTCGATGTCGCGGCTGAGCCGGTTCGCCAGCCCGTTGTCCACAAGACGAGCCACGGCCAACGGGAATCGTCCGTGCAGAAGGCGGCGTATACAGTCGACCGTGAGCGCCCCCAGGAGCAAGTGGCGAAGAGCGACGACGATCAGGGAGGCGATGGCGAGACTGCTTGCGATGATGAGACTGTCTGCGAGTGCGAAACCGCAAGTGATGATGAGACGGTGGGCGAAACAGTCCCGGCCACGCCCGAAGGAGTGTCCGATCAGGAAGTGTCCGATCGCAATTTCGCCAACGTCGAAGCTGCCGACGGAGAGATCGCAAAGGCAGATACAGATGCCGTGAAGGAAGACGTCGCCAAGGCAGACGCGGTGAATGCGGAAGTCGTGAATGCCGACGTCGTGAATGTGGAAGTCGTGAATGTGGAAGTCGTCACCAGTGTTGCAGACGAGCTCGCGACCATCGAACCGTCTGGCATCACAGCGTATCCGGAAACCACCGCTTCGCAGGCTTTGCCGCAAGTCATCCCCCGCGACTGGGGCGATGATTCCCGATGGCGATCCACGTCATTGACGCGGCTCTGCCATGACGCCAACGCCGCCGTGCTTCGCGAAGTCGCCAAGCTCGACAGCGGGGACCCGCAGATTCGCAATGAGGGGCTCCGCGCACTGGCGAACATGGGGACGGATGCTTCGTCGGCGACCTTGGCAGTCCGGATGCTACTCCATGACGATGTCGACTCGGTGCGCGCCCATGCGGCGTGGGCCACCTGGGCGTTGACCGGTGACGCCCGTTCTGCCGGGCCTCTACTCACGGAACTGCTGGAAAGCACTGACGCCGGCGTTGTCCAATTCGCGGCGTACTCACTCTCCGGAATCGGCGAGCGGGCACGCACGGCCCTCCCGACGCTGACCGACCTGCTGGAGACCGAAGACAAACTGATCCGCGTCCATGCCGCCGAGGCTCTGGTCCGAATCGCGGCACCAGCGAGCCGGGCGGAAGCGATTGACACGCTGATCATGATGACGGCCGATTCCAGCGCCCAGATTCGCGTCCTGGCGCTATTGGCCCTGGGCAAGGCGCACCAACAACCGACCGCCTCGATGACGACAGCACTGACCAGTGCCCTGCACGACACCGATGCGGCTGTTCGCGCGGTTGCCGCACTCACGCTGGGCGGCTTCGGACCCTCGGCGCGATCCACCATCACACAGCTCGAGTTCGTCGCCGAAAGCGACCAACAGGACGTGCAACAGGCGGCCGCAACAGCACTGGACTGCATCCGCCGTTAGCGGACCGCCACGGTTGGCAATTGGGGTTGGAGTTCAGCCTTCAGGCTGCGAAACAAGCGAAAGCTTGAACTCCAACTTCCCGGGCGAGTCCTCAAAAAAGCACTGACGGCCCGCTGGAGAACCCTGTCCGGCGTGCCACTGGCGCCTCGGCAGCGCGAAACCAGCCCGTTCTCGAAAGTGAGCGCGGCGGAGGCGTCCGCCGCCCCGATGCTGACGTAACTCGCTCCATCGTCGCATCTTCGATCCGATCTAGGCGGATTTTCGGGCAATCGCTATGCTCCCCGGCCTTTCAGGGAGTCTCGCGCAGGGACTCCGGAGCGATTTCCCGGCATCGGATCGGCCTGTCGACCATGAGACACTTTCGACCCCAACGTGGCGGACGTGCCACGCATGAGCCGCGCCTGGCGGCCAACAGACGCGATCACCGCAATCTGCGGCGCCCCTCAGGGCCCGGCCTCTTTCCCGGTGTTGCCTTCAGCCGTGTCGCGTTCAGCCTTGTCGCCCTGATGGTCTGCGGGTGCGGAAAGGCTGACGTCGATGAGGGGGAGCCGGAGCTTCCCGCCTGGCTGACGGACTCCGAAGACGAGCCGCAGGCTGACAATGGGGCGATCACACTCGCCTCGGCGGAGACACCGACCGCACCGGCACTCGACCGGGCCCAGTTGCAGCTTTCGCTCAACCCGGGAGACCGTTTTCCGCTGCGGAAAGTGGTCGAGCAGGAACTCAAGCAGTCCTCGCTGAACGGTGTCCCGCAGGTCAGCCGGTCCCGGCTCGAACTGCTGCTCGCCATCACCGTCGAAGATGTCCAGGCCGACCGCAAGCGGCTGCGTGTCCGCTACGACCGTGTCCGTTATTCACATGAGGTCGCCGGCGAACTCGTCGAGTATGACTCCGCCTCTCCTCCCGCGCAAATCCCGCAGGCGGCACTGGCGTACGACGGGATGGTGAACGACGGTTTCGCCTTTGAGATCGGTGCCGACAATCAGATTGCCGGAGTGATCGGCTTCCACGATTTCCTGGAACGTTGCCTGCAAAATGCACCCGCCGGCCAACGCCAGCGCGTGATGCTCGACATTGAAGCCAATTCGGGCGAGAAAGGGATCGCCGACTTCGTCGACAACACGATCGGCCTGTTACCCGCCGACGTCGACAAGGTCCTGGGCGACTCCTGGGAAAAATCGCGGCACATCGGTCGTCCCATCCCGATGCAGATCAGCACGGTCTACACCCTCAAGGGTCTCAACGACAGCTTCGCCGACGTCGGCATCGCCGGGACGATCACGCCGTCAACAACCCTCGGCCGATCCGGCGGCGGCGACCCCAGCGTGCGGATCGTTGTTCAGGGAGGACACAGCCAGGGGCACTGTACGCTGTATCGCGATTCGGGCCTCCCGAAGGAATCACACGTCGAACGTGTCGTCGACATGGCCGTGCAATTGGCGGGTGGCCTCGAATTCACGCAGCAGAAAACGACTGTGACGACCGTCGAATCTTACCCGAGCCAGCCAGCCCAACCGGTCTCGACCGCCGCCGGCACGAACGGGTCACGGTTTCAATAGCGCGGCCCTCCATGCCCAACTGCTGCGCTTCAAAGACCGAGTAGCGCGCCCCCCCCCGCACGGGTTCCCAGCCTCTGTCCCAGATCTGTCGAGCGCCGACACTCACCCGTTGCGAGCATTCTGCTTGTGGTCGCGGCACTTGGGTGTAGCGGCGTACGAGCACCGAATGGTCTCTGTTTCCCGAACGATCCGCCGCTAAAATCGCTACACTTATCTCAGGCCTGTAATAGCATGGGAATCAAGCTCAGCAGGCCAACGTTTTCTCAAATCTCGCAGCGACCCAAGGGCGACCGTCGAAGCAGAGACCGATCGTGGGGATTCAGCATTCTGCAAGGACCAAGGGGCGAACGATACCGGAAGACAACCGGCGTCGGCGCTGGATGTTTCGCGCAGCTGCGATCCTCCTCAGCCTCGCTCCTTTGGTGGCGTTTGAGGGGTTGTGTTGGGTTTTGGACTGGGGCCGCCCCAGTCATCACGACGATCCGTTTGTTGGCTTTCGGGGTGTGCGGCCGCTGTTTGTACTGAGCGACGACAAGTCGCGGTACGAAATCCCGATGTCGCGGCAACAGTATTTCTGTCCGGATTCATTCTTGGCCACGAAAGCTGAGACCGAGTTTCGCGTGTTCTGTCTGGGGGGGTCCACGGTTCAGGGACGTCCGTTTGCGATCGAGACGTCGTTCACGAAATGGCTGGAACTGAGCCTGCAGGCAGCGAATTCAAATCGCAAATGGGAGGTCGTCAATTGTGGCGGCGTCTCTTATGCCAGTTATCGGCTCATCCCGATTCTCCAGGAGGTACTTGGCTATCAACCCGACCTGATCATCCTGTACAGCGGGCACAACGAGTTCCTGGAGGACAGGACCTTCGATCACATCAGGCATCGCAGTCTGGTTGTGGACGCACCCCTGGCAGCCGCCTCGCGGCTTCGCTCGTTCACTTTGCTACGAGAAGGATTCCTACGGTTGGACGGGCGATCTTCGAGTGACGCTCCTGAAGGTCGGCCGATCCTGCCTGCAGAAGTGGAAGCTCTGTTGGACGACCGCGGCGGATTGGAAGAGTACCATTGGGATGCCAAGTGGCGCCGCGATGTGACCGAGCAATACCGATTCAACCTGCAGTGGATGGTGCAAATGGCTCAGGAGGCCGGGGTCGACATGATTCTGGTCAATCCGGTTTCCAATCTGCGCGACTCTCCTCCCTTCAAGTCGGAGCACCGCAGCGACATCACCGACCCAGAGCTGAGAGAATGGGAATCGTTGTCCGAGACGGCATTCGACCTGCTTAAAGAGAGGGTCCGTGATCTCCCGAGGGCGATCCGGCTCATGGAGCAAGCGTGTGAGATCGATCCGCATCACGCCGGCGGTTTCTATCATCTGGCTCAGTGCTATCAAGCAGCTGGCCGTTTTGAGGATGCCCGCGACGCGTTTCTGCAAGCCAGGGAGTTAGATGTCTGCCCGCTGAGGATTCTGCAGCCGATGAACGAAGCGGTCATCGAAGTTGCCCATTCGACCGGCACGCCGCTGCTGGACGCGGACGAGTTGTTCCGTCAGCAGGAACGTGACGGAATCCCGGGGGGCTACTGGTTGGTGGACCATGTGCATCCTTCGATGATGGGACATCAGTTGATTGCCGAGGCCCTTGCCGACCTGCTGGTTTCTCTGGGTACGGTCGCCCCCCCAGCAGGGTGGAGAGCTTTCCAGAAACGGCTCTATGGCGAACATCTCGACTCGCTGGACGGCCCGTACTTCCATCGGGGGATGTACTTCCTCAACGCCGTGCGCAGCTGGGCCCGCGGACGAGCCGAATTCATGTGTCCCGAACCCGATCAGTCGTCAGCAGGCGCGAACGGCTCAGAGTGAGATAGGCCCCGGTGCTGCAATGTCCGAGCTTTCGCACAGTTCCAACGTCAGCCACCCTCTCGGAATTCTGTTTGATAACCTCTTGAAGCGTCTTCTCCGTCAAATCTTGCGACGGATGGTTGGGGAAAGTTCTATTGATTTCGTGACTCGTTCGTAAGAAACCCTGAGGGAAGACGGTCCCTGCGGCGACCTTATCTGTGGAGAGTCCGCCGGACCAACACCCCGTGCTCACGGAGTTTCGATCCGGAATCGAGGTGATCATTGACGGATGTCGAACTGCTGCTGCGAGTGCAGCGTGGTGACCTGACCGCGTGGGAGCTGCTCTATGCGCGTTGCCTGCCGACCGTTTGGCGTCATGCCTGTGCTCTGGCGGGCGACCGGTTGGTGGTCGAAGAAATCGTCAGCGAGACGTTCTTGGCATTTGTTCGCTCAGTTCCTGCGTTTGATCCGGAAACGGTTCATCTGCACGGATGGTTGCGAGGAGTCGTTCAGAATAAGGCGGCCGACCAAGGGCGGCAGGCGGCCAAGCGGCGGCGTTTGGCGGCGGCTGCCCGTAACGGATCGGTCGGCAGCGAAGGCTCGGCAGAGGTGTCGGATCCCCTGGAGACCGAGGAAACCCGGCAAGATGTGCTGTCGGCGCTCGACCGGTTGCCGGAGTTGCAGCGGCTCGTTCTGGAGTGGAAGCATGCGGACGATCAGAGTGTCCGCGAGATTGCGGCCCGGTTGGGGCAAACAGAGAAGTCGGTTGAGTCTCTGTTGTATCGGGCCCGGAAAGAGTTTCGGCGGCTTTTTGAGCTTGAGTGCGCGGACGATATGCGGACGCGTGTGAATACGAATGTTCCTCCATCGACTCTGGAAAAGAGTTTGTGATGGCTACGAATGACCCTCGTCAATCCGATCGGGACTGCGGCCAGGATATCTCCGAGTTGCTGCGGCAGGTGTTCTGCTTAGAGCCGCCGCGCGAGGAGTTTGTGGCATCGCTTCAGGACGTCCTGCGGGCCGAGTTAGGATCAGCGTCCCAGCGTCAGGGGGGCGAGACTGGCCGCCGGGATGATGCGGTTCGGAAGGGCGACGCTCTTGCCGAGCAGGCTCAGCGGGAGCATGGCTCTCCCCGTCCAGGTGCTTCCGCAGTGCGCCGATTGGAGGAATCGAAAGACTCGGCTGCGGTGGCTGCTTCACCTCCCAAGCGTCGAAAGAGGCGATCACTCGTTGCCGCGGTGACGGCAGCAACGATCGTGATCTCTGTCGCCGTCTGGAGCTCGCGTCCCAGCTATTCGTGGACATCAATGATGCGGGCGTTGGAGTCTGAGCCGTGGGTTGAATCAATAGCCGAAGGCCGGTCCGGCGAGACGGTCCGCAACTGGTTCTCTCAGGACCGGCGTGTGATGATTCGCCGGTCGGATGAAAATCTGGTTTGGGACGATCTCGCTGCGGGGGTCCGGTCGCGCTACCGGTTCGGGTCGGACGTGCTGGTGCAAAGCCGCCTTGTTGGAGGGCGATCTCGTACGGTTGAGCAGTCGCTGTTGTCGTTGCTGGCCGATGAAGCGGTTCGGCTTCCGGAGGACGACGACGAACAGTTGCCCGGGCGGATTGAGGTGGCCGAGCAGTCGTGGCGCGACGTGCTGGATGGCGGCGAGCGGTGGGTCGAGTTAGAGGTTGTGCTCAGCAGGGTCGGGACGCCAGAGGAGCGGATTCGTCTGGTGTTTCGGTTGGATCCGGAATCCCATCTGCCGCAGTCGTGCCGCGTTTTGGACACCGCCGGTCGGGGAGAAAGTGTTGTCAAACTTGTGTATCCCGGTGACGGGCCTCGGGAGGTTTATGAGTTGGGAGTGCCGCGGACGGTTGTTGTCCGCGATGCAAATGAGCTGCCTGATTCGGCCCGGATTGCCGAAGTGCCGGCGGCGACGCCGACGGGGACGCCGGACGCTTCGGTCGCCGCCAATTCGCTCAGCGATGAGTTAGCAAGACCGGGGGTGCATACGGCCGGGATTGCCTCTCGGGAGCCGCTCCTTCGAAAGCCTGTGGAACACGATGGGGAGCGGGATGCCGAGCAGCATGCCAATCCGCAATCGGTGCCGCCGCCGCCGGTGATTCCGGTTGCCGTTTCGTCGGCCGAGATGACGCAGCGTGTTGACGAGTTGATGGCGGAGCTTTGGGAGCACGACGGCATTTCTCCGGTCGAGGGGTGCGGCGATTTTGAGTTCCTGCGGCGCGTTTACCTCGACCTCACGGGTCGGGTGCCGCGGGTGAGTGAGGTCCGCGCGTTCATTGAAGAGGTGCCTGCGGGCCGGCGGGAGCGGTTGGTCGAGCAACTGTTGGCTCGCCGCGACCATGCCACACATCTGGCGGCCGTCTGGCGGCGGTTCCTGTTGCCGGAGGGGGTCGACTTGGCCCAATACGGAGGGACGGCGTCCTTTGAACAATGGCTGACCGACCATTTCCGTACGAACACACCATATGACGAAGTCGTCCGCGAGTTGCTGCTGGCCGAAGGCCGCGTGAGCGAATCGGGGCCGATTCTGTTCTATACGGCCTTGAAACTCGCACCTGAGGCACTGGCGGCGCAGACGTCGCGGGCGTTCCTGGGAATGCGGTTGGAGTGTGCCCAGTGCCACGACCACTTTTTCGACAACCGTTGGAAGCAGGAGGATTTCTGGGGGTACGCGGCTTTCTTTGCGCGCATCTCGCGACCGGAAGGCAAGATGGAGAGAGTCTCTCCGGTGCTGCGGGTCAGAGACACCAACCGGGGCGACGTCACCCTGCCGGACCAGGACGAGATCGTGCGGCCGCGGTATCCGTTGGGGGAGACCCTCGCTGAGGAACCGCCGACGTCCTCGCGCCGCCAGGAGTTGGCCGACTGGATGACAACCGCCGACAATCCGCACTTCGCACGGGCGGCGGTCAACCGTGTGTGGGCCCACCTGTTCGGTCGCGGGATTGTCGAACCGGTCGACGACATGCGGAGCGACCATCCGCCCGTCTGCCCGGAGGTTCTGGACGAGTTGGCGGGGTATTTTGTCTCCACCGGCTTCGATTTGCGCGATTTATTCCGCGTGATTGTGCTCAGCCAGACGTATCAACGGTCGAGCGGTGCCTGGGATGGCGATCCCTCGCGGTCCCTGCAATTTGCACAGATGAACATGAAATCACTGACCGCCGAGCAGCTTTACGATTCGATTGCCGTGGCGACACGGCTGGCCGCTCCGGTGCTGGAGGACGGCAGCCTGATGCGGCAGACGAACGTTAGCCGGCAGGCGTTCATCAAGCAGTTTCAGGCACCGCCGGGAGAGGTGACCGACTATCAGGCCGGCATTCCCCAGGCACTCACCCTGATGAACGGCGGGCTGATCCAGGGGGCGACCGGGCTGCAGACGAGCGGAATTCTGCGTTCTCTCGAAGCTCCGTTCTTCACCGACGAACAACGGATCGAAACCTTGTTTCTGGCGACATTGTCCCGGCCGCCGGATGACATCGAAGCGCAGACGATGCTGGAATACGTGATGTCGCCCGACGGTGAACCCGAAGGTGATCCCGCCGGTGATCCCGAAGGCGGTCGCGGCGAACGGCTCGGCGACATTCTCTGGGCCCTGCTGAACTCGGCCGAATTTACCCTCAACCACTGACCCCTGATCCCCGGTCCCCGACATCCGGTCCCCGCCGAAAGGCGGCTAGGAACAACGCCATGATGACATCGAACCGACGCGACTGGCTTCGCACGACGGGCATTGCCGTTGGCGGTCTGAGCATGAGCGGCTGGTTGCCGTGGATGGCCAAGCGGCTTGCTGCCGACCAACTCGCCACTGACCCGGGCCGCCGCCGGCATTGCATCCTGTTATGGATGGCTGGCGGGCCGACACAGACCGACACGTTCGACATGAAGCCGGGCCATGAGAACGGCGGCGAGTTTCAGGAGATCGCCACCGACGCGGCGGGGGTTCGGTTCAGCGAGCACTTGCCGCGGCTTGCCACGCACGCGGACCAACTGGCCATCGTCCGGGGGCTGAGCACCAAAGAAGGCGACCACTCGCGGGGCACGCATTTGATGCGGACCGGATACCCGCCGATGGGCGTGATCCGTTATCCGGCGATCAGTGCGGCGCTGGCCAAAGAGCTGGGGTCTGACGAGCTGTCCCTCCCCCGGTACGTGAGCATTGCTCCTTATCGGGCCTTTAGTCAGGAGGCGTACGGGCCGGGTTTTCTGGGCCCGCGTTTCGGTCCGCTGATCGTGGGAGCCAACGACACGGGGGCCGTCACCACGCCGAGCGAGGGGGAGGGGGGGTACGCCAAGCTGGTGGTCGATTCGGTGCAGCCGGCGCAGGGCGTGAGTGACAGGCAGTTCACGCGCCGTCTGGAGTTGTGGAACCGCCTGCAATCGCGGTTCCTCAAGACGCATCCCGGTGCCTCACCGGCGGCCCATCAAACGGTCTACCAAAGTGCATTGAGTCTCATGGGGAGCGAAGCAGCCAGCGCCTTCGACCTGGAGCGCGAACCGGACAGCGTTCGTGACAGGTATGGCAAGGGCCTGTTCGGGCAAGGCTGTTTGATGGCCCGGCGTCTGGTCGAGCAGGGAGTGCCGTGCGTCGAGGTGTCGCTGAATGGCTGGGACACGCACAGCAACAATTTCGAAACGGTTCGCGGGTTGTCGGAACAACTGGATGCCGGTTGGGCCTCATTGATGGAGGACCTCGACGAACGGGGCCTGTTGGAATCGACGACCATCTTGTGGATGGGTGAGTTTGGCCGCACGCCGCAGATCAACGCGCGGGCGGGCCGGGATCACTTCCCGAGCGGATGGTCCTGCGTGTTCGCCGGCGGTGGCATCGCCGGAGGACAGGCGTACGGTCGCACGAGTGCCGACGGTCGCGTGGTCGAAGACGGGAAACTGGGCGTTTCCGACGTGCTGGCGACATTGAGCGCAGCGGTTGGCGTCAGCCCCGAGACGAAGAACACGTCCGACACCGGTCGCCCGACGCCCATTGTCGACGGTCTTCCGGTTGATGCCCTGTTGGCGTGAACCTTCTTCGCGTGAATCCCGTTGTCCTGACAGCCGTTGTCCTAACAAACTGGTCGCGAGACTCAACGGCCGGAATCCTGAGAATGTCGACCGATACGCCAAATCCTCGCCCCAATGTAACCCGCAGGCGTCTGCGTTGGTTCTGCTGTGTCGCCGCCATTGCGGTGGGTGGGGGAGTTGCGCAGACGGTTGTGAGCGTCGGGGCGGCCGACGGCGAGACCGCCGAGCCGCTGGCACGCTGTGCGGTGCAGCCGGTCAACATCAGCGGCAGCGCGATGAGGTCTCCCGCGGATGTGCGAGGCGGATTGGCTCCGGGAGATGGCGTGCCGGCCAATTACCGACGGAGCCGGAGCGGCGACTGGGACGTTCCTGCCGACGTGGACCACAATGATCCTCGCGTGAGACTGTTGCTGGCCACGCCCGGCGGTCCGATAATCGTCGAGTTATTAGTGTCTGTTGACGGGCGGAGTTTTCGAGCGGCACGCGAGGAATGGATCGACGAAGCGCTCGCGTCTGCCGATCCGGCTGGCGATCCGGCGGCCGGGTCGAACTCTGAATCGTCGCAGCCAGCAACTGACACGCAGGATACGGACGGCGCGGACGAGCCGTCCGAGCCGGCAGGTGTCAGTGCGGAGACGCACGAGCAGAGCGGAGCGCGGCGGCGTTTGCGACGATACGTCCGTCACTCGCGGATCGACGTCGAGCGGGATGAGGCGCGCTGGTTGCTCGCCCAATGGGCGCCGGGTCCGGCGCTGCTCCAGTTGCGAGAGGACTTTGCGGCGGAGCGGGCGAGCTTCGCGCCGCTGTGGGCCATACTGGATGTGAATGGTGACCATCGATTATCGCGGGAGGAAGTGACGTCGACGACAGTGCGGCTGTGGGCACGGGACAAGAACGAGGATGACTGGGTCGATCTGGCCGAACTGACGGCCGACCGGTCGCCGGCCGTCCAGTATTGGAGGCCGCGGTCTTTGGGGACGGTGCTTTCCGATGCGACCGATTGGAATCAAATACGCCGCCAATGGGCCGACCTGTACGGACCGGAGTCGGGCCGGTCGGAGAATCCGCTGTTGTTGAGAATCCTTCGGGATCTGGGGGTGACGGACCTCGCGTCCCTGTCGGCGGATCATCTCAAACGACTGGCCGAGGTGCCGGCGGATGTGGTCGTTCGCGTGGATTTGGGCACGAACGCAGAGGCGGAAACCGGTGTCGCCGTAACGCAGTTGAGTGAACCGCTGCGGTCTGTTGAGGAGACGCCGGCGACGTCGGAACAGGCGATCGTGCTGCGGGTGGACGGCTGCGCGATCGAGTTGGCGGCTGCGCAGCCGCCGAATGCTGCGGCCAGCAATTGGAACGGGCAAATCTCGTTGGGGACCGTTCAGGATGGGTCGCCTCTGCTGCGGATGGTTGATGCGGATGGCGACCGCCGCCTGTCACTCGGTGAGATCGAGGAAGTCTCTGCAATTCTCGATGAACTTGACGCCAACGGTGATGGCGACATCAGTGCGACCGAGGTGCCGATCCCCATTCGTCTGATGGTGACGCTGGGCGCTCATGCACATGGCATGCTGAAGACGCCGTCGGCGTCCGCATTCACCGCGCGGCCGGCAAAGGTGCCGGCACCGGACTGGTTCGCCGGGATGGACGATAACAACGACGGCGACCTGACGGCTGCCGAGTTTCTTGGCACACGCAAGCAATTTGACCAACTCGACGGAGACGGCAACGGCCGCATTAGCGCCCGTGAGGCGGCCACATCACCGGAATCCTGATCGGAAACAGCCACCGTTTCGCCGCACATTTGAATTGTGCGGCGAAACGGGATGTCTGGCTAATCGGGACGCGATCATTCGGAGTTCGGCACACGCACTATGTATTCACGCACTGCACTTACCCTCAACACTCGAATCATTGGGATGCCTCGATGAGCAACCTGGAACGAAACCCTCGCACCCTGTCGCAAGACGTCGACATCAACAAGGCGGTCGGCGAGATCCATGAGCGTTACGGAGAATTGCAGCGACAACTGTCGCAGGTGATCGTCGGCATGGAGGACGTGACCGAGCAGCTGATGATCGCCGTGCTGTGCCGCGGACATTGCATCCTGCAGGGGATGCCGGGGCTCGCGAAGACGCTGCTCATTTCGCAGATGGCGTCGCTGATGGACCTGACGTTTCATCGCATTCAGTTCACGCCCGACCTGATGCCGGCGGACATCACCGGCGGCGAGGTGCTGGAGGAGGACCGCTCGACCGGCAAGCGCGAGTTTCGTTTTGTGAAGGGGCCGGTGTTCGCCAATCTGGTACTCGCCGACGAGATCAACCGCACGCCTCCCAAGACGCAAAGTTCGCTGTTGGAAGCGATGGAGGAGCGGCAGGTGTCCGTCAGCGGGCAGACGTTCAAGCTTCCCGATCCGTTCTTCGTGCTGGCGACACAGAACCCGGTTGAGGTCGAGGGGACGTACCCGCTGCCCGAAGCGCAGTTGGACCGTTTTCTGTTCAAGATCAAAGTGACCTATCCCACGCGGGAGGGGGAGCGGGAGATTTGCCGCCGTCAGACGACGAACTATCGGCCGGTCACGGAGCAGGTGTTTGATGCCGACATGGTGTTGCGGATGCAGGCGCTGGTCCGTGAGGTGATCGTCTCGGACCATGTGTACGATGCGGCGGTCGATCTGGCCCGCAACACGCGGCCGGAGGAGGGGCGGCTTCCGACCGATCTCAGGAACATGGTGCAGTGGGGCGCCGGTCCGCGGGCGAGCATCGCCATGTTGATGGCGGCCAAAGCCCGGGCCTTGCTCAACAAACGGGTCCACGCCACCACCGACGACGTGCGTCACGTGGCCCTGCCGATCATGCGGCATCGGATCATTCCCACGTTTAACGCCGAAGCGGCGGGCATTGATACCGACAGTATTATCACACAGGTCGTCAAGGGGTTGTGGGTATCGGCGGCGTGAGCGGTTGCGGAGCGGGTCG
>JAJDEI010000331.1 GCA_029259845.1 Planctomycetaceae bacterium
TCACGTGATGGTCCGACGTGCGATTGCCGTGGTCCCCTGGCGAGGCCGGCCCCCCCTGCGGGCCATGCCCGATGGAACACACGCACTCAAAAAACGTACAAGATGTGCCTAAACCAAAGGCCGAGGCTCCCGTGAAGACGCGAGCGGAGCAGGCGGGGTCGGCCCCCGGAACCGGCTCACGGGGATCGGCCCCCGCAGGAGAGCAAATGGCTACAATGGTGGCCGAATCGTCACGTCGCGGCTCGACGGGAGCCTCGCCCTCCCATCCGGCGCGGCAATTCAAGGGTCGAGTTTCCGGACAGACTCCGAGTCGGCGGCGAGGGACACAAGGTCGGTGGACACAAGCCGTCGTTCACAGATGCGTGGCCGTCGGGGCCTTCCTGATCAGCACCAACCATCCCGACTCGGTATCCGTCCCCCGAACAACGCCCCACAATTCCACTTAAACAGAAACCCTTTCGCCCATGTCTCGTCTCCCTTTTCCCCTCCCCGCTCTCGTCACCACCGCTTTGACGTGCCTGTTGGCCGTCTCTCAAGCCGCCGGTCTCGAAGTTCGGACGGAGACCAACGTCGCGGTTTCCATGCGGGATGGGGTCGTCCTCCGCGCGGATGTCCATCGGCCGGACAGCGGAGGCCCGTATCCGGTTCTGGTGGTGCGGACGCCCTACAGCAAGCAGGGACGCCGTGTCGACCGGTTTGTGAAGGCGGGATACATCGTCGTCAGCCAGGACGCGCGCGGCCGGTACGAATCCGACGGCCAATGGGAATCGTTCGTCCGTCCGGAGACGCACGACGCCCAGGACGGATACGACACCGTCGAATGGGCCGCCCGGCTCCCCGGTTCCAGCGGAAAGGTCGGGACCTTCGGGGCCTCGTACAACGCCTTCCTCCAATGGCGCCTCGCCCCGTTGCGGCCGCCCTCATTGGTCGCGATGGCCGCCTTCAGCATCCCCGCCCGGTACAACGACCTGGAGGGACGGGGAACGATTCGGCCCGGACGGCGGCTCAACTGGTGGATCGTCGGCATGACCCCCGACATGCGCGCCCGCAGCGGACGTCCCGGCATCAAGACACGCGCTGAGGCCCGCAAGCTTTGGAAGACCGATGCGGACCGCTGGCTGCGATTCGCCCCTTACCTCGATCTGCCCCGTGAGGTTTTTGAGGAAGAAACCCCCTACGTCCACCACTGGCTCAAGCATCCTGACTCCGATCCCTGGAAGCTGCACGAGGACGTTCCCAACATCACCGTGCCCAACTTGAACGTGATCGGCTGGTGGGACCACTGCAACGGGCACCTGCTGCTCGATCAAACGATCCGTGCGGAGGCAGCCAGCGAAACCGCGCGCAGCGGATCCCGCACGATCATTGGGCCGTGGGGACATGTCGGCATGGGGAAACGCAAAGTGGGCAGCCTCGACTTCGGTCCCGACGCGCCGCTCGATCTGATCGCCGACCAAATCCGCTGGTTCGACTACTGGATCAAGGGCAAAGCCAACGGCGTCGGCCAGACCGCTCCCTACCGCATCTTCGTGATGGGGGACAACCGTTGGCGCGACGAATCCGCATGGCCGCTGGAGCGTGCCGTCAGCACGGCCTACTTCCTCACCAGCGACGGAAACGCCCAGACACCCTCCGGCAACGGACGTCTGGTTGCCGAACCGCCGCGGACCGATGGGAGCGACAGCTATGTTTACGATCCGGAAAACCCGGTCCCCTCACTGCACGGACCGGCCCTGTTTCAGATTCCCACCGACCAGCGACCGCTGCACGATCGCCGCGACATTCTTGTGTACCAGACGGAGCCGCTCACCGAGCCCATCGAAGTCACCGGATTTCCGGAAGTCGATCTGTTCGCCAGTTCGTCCGCTCCCGACACCGATTTCTTCGTGCGGCTGATCGACGTGGCTCCCGACGGACTCGCCCGTGACATCTCGATGGGCATGGTCCGGGCCCGCTACCGGGAGGGACTTGATCGGCCCCAACTCATCGAACCGGGCCAAACCGTTTCGTACACCATCCGGATGAATCCCACCTCCAACGCGTTTCTGCCGGGACACCGCATTCGCCTCGATGTCACGAGCAGCGATTTCCCCAACTACGACCGGAACCACAACACGCCCGCCGACCAGAACGCGGACGGCCAACTCCAATCGGCCACCCAAACCATCCACTACGGCCCGGCAACGGCAACCCGGATCAGATTGCCCGTGATTCCCCAACCAGCGGATGCTCGGCAGCCCGCTGAGAAACCGTGAACCACGGACCATCAGGTTGCGTCGGCTGGACCGAACTGCTGACGCACTTGATCGAACTCCTCCCGATCGCTCACAGGGAGGGAACGCCGGAGGGCTGCGTGGTCTTCGGGAAGTTTGTCGAATTGGAGCCGGGCGATATTGGGGTTGCCCGCACGCAGGTAGGCCAGCACCAGATGATACCGAATCGCGGGCGATTCACCCTGGTCGAGCGCCTGCCGGAGGTCCTCGATCGCTCCCGAAAAATCACCCGCTTCGAGCCGCGCCATCGCCCGCGTATCGAGTAACGCGGGCTGTGGGCCGATCCTGCCGATCACCTGCTCTATGAGCGGAATCGCCTCGTCGGCCGCCCCCTGCAAGGTGAGCAGCCATGACAACGTATTGCGTGCTGCTGCGTTTTCCGGGGATTCCTTGAGGATGCGGCGGTTCAACTCCGTGGCCCGCTGGCGATCGCCGCTCAGCAGGGCGAACTGTGCGAGCAGTGTCAGTCGGGGCACATCAAGCTCTCCTGACAGCGACTCATCGACCCATGTCTTGATCTGGTCCCGTTCCTGCTCTTTCAGATCGGCGCGGGCCATCACTTCAAGCGCCGCTGCGAGACGCTGTAGGTCCGGCAGTTGGCCGCGAGCTTGTTCCAGGACCTTCAGTGCGTCGGTGCCGCGGTTTTGCACGGCGAGTAGCCGCGAGAGCTGAAACGCTGAACCGGGCCGGTCAGCCAGCGCGAGCCGGTAGAGTTCCTCGGCCCGGCTGGCCAGCGGCTCGGCAGTTTTCGGAGTGTCGATGAAACGTTCGGCCAGTTCGTGCAGCACGCCGGCGGCGCGGACGGTCCGGTCGCGTTCGACATCGCCGTCGGACACGGCAGCCGTCTCGCCGAGAAAGCCGTCGACCCGACGAACCGCCTCGTCAGGCCGGTCCAACAAACAGAGCCGCCATCCGTCCAGGCCGAGAACATCGGCATCCGATTGCCCGGTTGCGCGTAGTTTTTCGAGCGCCTCGTCGACCAGATTCGGCCGGCCATGTCTCAGCTCACGCGAGATGTACGCTTTGAGCATCTTTGGAGTGACGTCGGCCCGGGAGAGCAGCAGTTCCCATTGGATCACCGCTTCGGTCTCCATCCCCCGCATGTCATACGCCAGCCCCAGCATCATGATTTCGGTCGCCGTCAGCGGTTGGCTCGTCTGCAAGCCGGTGAGGATCTCGATGATCCGGGCCGCATGTTCCGGGAAGGGGTAGCGCGCCAGCAGATAGGCCAGTTGCCGCTGGTCCATACTCGCATCCGCCGCCTCTGCGATGTTCTGCTCCAGCAGGCTGACCGCTTTCTGAAGGCCCGCATAGTTGCTCGTTCCCAGGGCACCGGCCAACATCCGCCGGGCCGAGACCGTATCGCCGGGGGAAACGTCGCTCGTCCGAGCCAGGAGTTTTTCGAGGACGGGAATGGCATCTGCAGCCCGGTTGTTTCTCAGATAGAAGGCCGAAAGCGACAGCGCCTGCGGGTTCGATTTTCCGTTCTCATACGCCCGTCGGTAATGAGCTTCGGCAGCCGGGAGGTCCCCCAGGATCTCATCGAGCCGACCGTTGAGCTCGGGACTCGACAGATGGCTCCGGGCCGCGGCGGCGACCTTCTCGGCGTCGTCCTTCCGGTTCTGGCCGATGAGGAATTCTGTCAACGAGAACCAGCCTTCTGCACGGTCGGGTGCCACCTGTGTCGCGCGGCGAAAGGCCGCTTCGGCTTGATCGAATTTCCGGGTCGCTGCCAGAACGCGGCCGCTCCAAATCATGTCTGCCATCACAGCATCGGCATCCCCGGCCAACAACCCGGCAACCGTGAAGACCTGTTCGTCCGTGATGGAATTTGAGGAGGAGCCGGACTGCACGGAGGCCAGTTTCTCGATGTCGTCGAACCGGCCCTGTGCGACCAACAGGTCCGTCAGACGGCGGAGCACCTGTGGCTCGCGCGCCCCCCGGCCGACAGCCGCCAGATAGTCGGCCGTCGCTTCGGGCACGTGCCCGGTCCGGTCGTTGAGATAGGCTTTCGCCAAAGAGAACAGAGCCACATCGGGGCGACGGCGAATCAATTCGTCGAGCCGCCGGCCTGCCCTGTCGATCGTCTCGGGACTCAACGGATCCGCGGTGACATCAACGACCAATCCCGCATACACGGCAAACACTCCGTCCTTGCCCTCGAGTTTCCTCAGCCGATCCTGCACCTCATCAGCCGTCGCACGATCGTGAGTCGAAAGCGCAAACGCCAGCAACCGCAGCAGCACCTCCCGTTTGGGCGCGAGCTCGAACGCGAGTTTTTTACGCAGTCGCAGCGCGTCTGCGGATTGCCCCTGCTGCGCATAAGCATCGATCAGGCGAGCCACAACGAAGATTTGCTCCGCAAGAGAAGCGCCTGCCAGTTGTTTTTCGATCTCATTCAGTTTGTCGATCACCACCGGCCGATCCTGCTCACGCCAGAGGGGGATTTCGACGGCGGTCAGCAGAATGTTCTGACCGTGGATCTCACGGGCTTCCTCGATGAGCTCAGCCGCCCGCTCCAATTCCCCCTGCCGGATGACCGATTCAATCAGCCGAATCCTCAAGTTGAGACGCTCCGGGGACTTCTCGACGGCGCGGCCCAATACCGCAACGGCCTCATCGGCCCGCCCACGATGCTCAAGCGACGTCGCTTGAAGAATGGCCAGTTCCGGATCGTCCCCTGCGACTTGGGAAGCCGCAGCGACCGCTTTGTCAAACGACTGCCAGTTGCGCTGGACTGGTTGCTCGACGAGAACACGCTGCAATTGAAGGCGGACCAGTTCGACAGGTTTGATGGCATCCGTGGGCAGCGATTTGTACGCCACGATCGCTTCATCGATACGGCCCACGTTCAGCAACCCGCGGGCGACGGCCAACTGGGCAGGGACCGATTCCGGATCCTCACTGAGCAACCGCCGAGCGATCTCCAGTTGCTCATGGAACAGGCCCAGTTCTCCCAGACACCGGCCCAGATGCCGCGTCGCTCGGACGGCGAGTTCCGGCGGGACGTCCCTTTTCCGTCCCAGACGCTCGAACAAACCTCTCGCTTCCGGCCAGTTCTGGTCAGCCAATGCAATCTGGCCACGCAGGTAATCGATAAAGACACGCGGAAGCGGCTCTTTTCGCAGCGATGTGGCCAATTCCCGCGCATGCTCCGGTTGCTCCTGGGCGATCAGTTCCTCAACGAGCAGCACGCCCATCATCGGGTCTTCCGGGAAGGCGGCTTGGCCCTGGCGGAGGATGTCGAGGGCTTCGTCGGCGTGGCCGCGGGCGGACTCCAGGGCAGCCCATTCCTGGTAGAGGCGGTAGTCGTCGGTGCCTGCCGCGGCCAGGCCGCGGCAGTAGCCGATCACCCGTTCGACCCGCTCCGGCTGCGGATCGGCCGACCGACGCAGCTGCGCTGCGTACAGCAGAATTGTCCCAATGTCCGGCAGAGACTCAGCGGCCCCGGACAACGCGACCGCCTCGTCGAGGTCGCCCAGCAGGGCGTCTTCGGAGTCGCCGTCGGTGGCTCGCAGCCGCGCCCGCAGCGTTAATAATTCGGCCGATTTCGGGAATCGGTCGATGGCGTCGTTGACGATCCCGAACGCCAGGCTTTCATCGTTGAGCTCGCCCATGTACAGGGCCGCCAATCGGCTGACAATGTCGAATCGCGATAACTCCCGCTCGCCGTACGGGACCGGGGGGAAGTCTTCCTCACGATTCACGACGCGCAGATACGACTGCTCCGCTTCACGGAACTCGTCGGCCATCTCGTGGCCCAGCCCTTCCCACACATCCAGCGCAGCGTCGTCGGCACCGGACTCGCGGAGCGTCGCCAAGTGGTCCAGCGCATCGGAGTGACGCCCGATCAGCAGCAGGTTCTCCACCTGCCGGCGGCGGACGTCCGCCAGATCCGGATGATCCCGCAGCAGCGGCTCCGAGGACAGCAGCGCGTTCTCGATCTGCTGCTGCGTTTGCGCCTGTTCCCAGCGGAGCGTGTCGAGCTGCAGGCGTGCGTCGAGGTCGTCCGGACTGAGCAACAGGAATTGCCGCAACAACCGAGCAGCAGCAGCGTCGTCGCCGTCGGCCAGTTTTTTCTCGGCCCGCTCGCGCAGAACGCTTCGATTCCGATGCTGCTGTGCGCCATGCAGGGCGAACAAGCCGCCCGCCAATCCCACGACGATGAGTGCCGACACCGCCAGGAACCGGCCGTTCAACAGGTAAGTCGACGGAAGTTGAGGAACGCGATCACCCTCGTCGTCGCGATCGGATTCGTCGGGCGACGGAGCGTCTGCATAGGGGGCCGGCCTGTCAGCCCCTCGTCGTTTGGCTTGGGTCATCGATCGTCACTCATTTGTTGACAACAACATCGTTCGGTTGCGACGCTGACATCACGGGGGTCGCTCGCCCGGGATGGTTTACCACCGAGGCACGGAAAATGACGAATGGATTTCCACGAGATGCCGTCGCGTCACACCGAACCTTGGCGCGGGTGGACGTGCCGAAACGGCTGGGTGCCGCAGGCACAAGTGGCCTCACATTCCGTCTCCATTTGTTGACCAAACGTTGACTCACCAGGGAACGCCGAGTGTCAGACCTCGTGTTGCTTCGCAAGCCAGCCGAGCCAGTTGTGCCACCCCCCGTGCTTCCATTGTGCATAGTCCGGCAGGCAACGCCACGACCGGATCGGTTTTTCCCCCGAAACGCGGCCAGCACAACCGGCACAACCGCATCTTGGGATCGACTGGGGAGGTGCCCTTAACCGGACACAATCGGATCGTGGGGCGCAGCAGTGGTCCGGACGGCCGGGGTCGGCCACCCGACGGGCTGACCTTCGACAAAGCATCCGCCTAAGGCGACTCGGCCCCCAGTCGATCCCCCGGTTGGACCGTGTGCCCGCGAAGGAATTCGGCGGCGGACATCGGCCGTTTGCCGGCCGGTTGCAGACGATTGACGCGGACCGCACCGCCCTTCGTCCGGACCAGTAATTCGCTCTCCTTCCCGGCAAAGATGAGCAGACCGGGGGATGACGCCGCCGCAGCGACGTCCACCGAACCTGCGTCGACCGGGTCGACATCGAGAACCAACAGCCGCGCGGGCGGCCGACCTGCACTGTGCAGAAACGTAAACGGCTTGGGCCACGGCTGCATGGCTCGAATCTGACACTCCACTGCACGCGACGGCAGCGACCAGTCGATCGCCCCCTGTTCCTTCCGCAGCCGGGGAGCGGTCGACACGAGGCTCGGATCCTGTGCGGATTCTCTCGCGGTGCCGGCTTCCAATTGGCCGGCCACCTCCAGCGTGAGGGACGGGGCGAGTTCCGCCAGACGTTCCTCAAGCTCCCCGGCCGTCTCTTTGGGGCCAATCCCAGTCGAGGCCACTCCCAGCACGGGCCCGGCATCCAGTTTGGGCTCGATCCGAAAGATGGTGATTCCCGTCTCTGCTTCCCCATGCAGGATGGCGTACGCAATCGGTGCGGCTCCCCGATATTTGGGCAGCAGCGAAGCGTGCACGTTGATCGCCCCCAACGGCGGGATGCCGAGCAGTTCGCCCGAGAGAATCTGTCCATAGGCAGCGACAACGAACAGGTCCGCTCGAAACTCGCGCAGCCGCCCAAGGGCCTCCTCCCGATTCGCCGAGACCGGTTGAAACACCGGGATTCCCCGCTCCTCCGCGGCCTGTTTCATCGGGTTGACGTGCCGGTGATGGCCGCGGCCGGTCCGGTCCGGCTGGGTGACCAGACCGACGACATCGTGCGAAGATTCGCACAGCTTGAGGAATGTCGGCAGGGCGAACGTGCCGGTTCCCAACATCAGCAGCCGAAGGCTCACCGGTCTCACTCCCGAGTCAGGGCGACGGCCATGGTTTCCAGTTCACTCTGCAGCGACTCGTCGGAGGCGATCTCTCCGGCCGCCTGCTGATGCCGAAAATGGACCTCCAGGTCGTCCAGTTCGGGGGCCAACTGTTTCTTGGCCGACTCGGAGACGCGGTCGATAAACAGCATTCCGTCGAGATGGTCCAGTTCGTGCTGCACGACGCGGGCCGGGAGATCGTCCAGGGTGAACTCGAAGCCCTGTCCGTCGAGATCGTATGCCTCGACGGTGATCGCGTCGGCACGTCGCACATCGGAATAAAGCTCCGGGAGGCTCAAGCAGCCTTCTTCCCCCAGTTCCGATCCCTTGCGGCTGGTGATTTCCGGGTTGATGAACACAAATTCTTCGTCTGTCTGCTCGGGGTCTCCCGACGGGTTCATGATGAACAACCGCAGCGGCAATGCCACCTGATTGGCGGCCAGCCCAATCCCCTTGGCCTCGTACATCAACTCGAACATTTGTTCCACGGTCGCCCGAAGTTGCGAGTCGATCCGGGTGACGTCGCGCGATTTCCAGCGGAGCGACGGATGGGGATAGAGGACGATTTGCATCGGAAGCCAAATGAGGGTCTGTGCCAAGGACGCCTGCACGCAATGTTTGCGGCCTGACGGACGCGCGCGGCGTGTGGAGGCGATGTGTTCGGAAGCATCCACGTTGGAAACACGACAGGGGAATTATTGCGGGGGCGGCAGGAGCCGTCAAACTGGCAGAGCCGCTGTCGCAAGCCAACGGAGAATCCGGGGCCGGGCACCAGCCCGTGGGGACCGAAATTCGGGATGATTCTTAACGACGCGGTCCCACGAAGTGGCGCCAGCCCCTGCGTGCAACCGTCCGCTCCGCCACTCCTCAACTCATGATCGGCACACAAGCTCTTGACGGTTGACCGGGAAGACACCGATAATCGAGCTTCGTGGGCCGATATTCGCTTTGAGAAACAAGTTCGTCGCATGCATATCCCGACGACAGGATTCCTGATCGCCCTTTACGGGACACTGTCGTTCTTGGGACACGGCGGCCTCCACGCAGTGCAGGGAACCGGGGCCTGCGATTTTCATCCGCATGCCCGGATCGAATCCGGCCACGAATCCGGACAACCCGGCCACGATTGGGCATGTCACGCCCACGCTGGCCACAGCCACAACCATGCCGGGGACGGTTGTTTCCCGCACGGCGGTGAACCATTCGAGTCGCCTCAGCCTCGCCAGGATTCTCCGCAGCCTCACAATCACGGCGACTGTCTCGTTTGCCAGTGGTGCTCTCAGGGTAAAACCTCTGTGGACGCACCTGCCGTGACACCAGTCAATTCCCTCTGCCTTGACACGCCGCAGGTTGCGGTCTTGCTCAGGACAGAAGCCGACAGGCTCGCAGTCCGTTCCCGAGATCCTCCGTTCCTTGGATCGCTTGGATTGTGGCCGGTTCGCGGATGTGGGCCGCAGGGCGCTGGGTCGCTTGCGTAGTTGTTGTAATCACGGTGGCCTGCGCATACGGCGATCAGGGTCTGCGCCGACGAGGCTTCTCTCGCGGAGAAGGGTCAGCGTCCACTGCCCTTCGCCGATAACCACCGAGGAGAGTGGCCGCCATTCTTCTGGGCGACCCGCGTTGTTTGATTCCTATTATTCTGTTCATTCGTCCTTTTCTGATTCACCCCTCTGAATTCCCCATGCGGGACCGGGAGACGGCTCATGAGAACGTTACGACGAGGATTTACGCTCATTGAATTGTTGGTCGTGATTGCGATCATCGGCATCCTGGTGGCGCTGCTCCTGCCGGCGGTGCAGCAGGCGCGCGAAGCGGCACGGCGGACCCAATGCCGCAACAATCTCAAGCAGATCGGCCTGGCGCTGCATAACTACCACGATGCCTTCCTGATGTTCCCACCGGGTTACGTGGCAGTCGGAACGGGCCCCCACCCCGCCCACGACGGCACAAACGGTGCCGGTTGGGGGACGATGATCCTGCCTCAGCTCGAACAGGCCAACCTGTACGACCAGTTCAATCCGAATCTGAGCATTGCTGATCCCGCCAACGACGCATTTCGTCAGCGGCCACTTGCCGTGTTTCGCTGTCCTTCCGACCGCCAGCCGGATTTGTGGGACATCAAGCATGAGGACGGGTCCGGCACCGTCCTGGCAAGGCTCCCCATCGCCAACTATGTCGGAATATTCGGCACGGAAGCCGTCGATGGTTGCGAAAACGCTCCGGGCACGGCTCCTGTCAAGTCCGACGGACAGTGCGTGGGGGATGGGGCATTCTATCACAACAGTAGCGTTCGCCTGCGGCAAATTGCGGACGGGAGCAGCCAAACCCTGATTGTTGGGGAGCGGCGTACGGACAAGTTCAAAGGATGGTTCACCACTTGGGTCGGCATGGTCCCCGAAGGCGAAGAAGCCTTTGTGCGCGTGCTCGGCTCCTTGGACCATGTGCCCAATGACCCGGTCGCCCATTTCGACGACTTCAGCAGCCATCATACGGGCGGTGCCCATTTCGTTCTCGGCGACGGACATGTCCAGTTCATCTCCGACAGCATGGACAGGGCCTTGTACCAGTCGCTGGGCACGATCAACGGCGGCGAGATCGTCGGCGCATTCTGAGCAGTCCACGTCTGGACACTCCCCGAGCCGGTAGGGACCCGCGTCGTGTTCCGGCTCCCGGGCTGACGCCTTGTGGATGTGGGGCCTCCGGCTGGGGGGGGGGCTCTGCGCGTGCGTTGGGCCAAGTCGCATGTTGGAACGAGTCGCATCGGGGCAGCCGATCGAGTCTCGCCTGCCATTCGTCTGATGCGTGACAAGTTTTCACGATCGTGGAATGAACCCGCGAGCCGCCTGTTTGTAGAGGGCGGGCTCTTTCTTCTGCAGTGTCTCCACAAACTTCGCAGCCGCGTCGAGTGACTTCAGTTCTCGGTCGGAAAGGCCCTCACGGTCCGCTTGGGCGGCGGCCATCATAAAATAGATGATCGCTTTTCTGACGTGCCGGTCTGGCTTTTGGGGAGCGTCGTACCACTGCAGGAGCCGGTCTGTGGCCGACCAGTCCTGCCAGCGGGCCAAATCGGCGATCGCGTTTTCAGGCTGTTTGGCCGTCGCGAGGCTCCGCCGCACCGACCCGGCCAAGCGATCTTTCCCGACGCATTCCTCGGCGTAGGCCCCGACGAAACGAAGTGCCTTCATCGCAGCCGCACGGTCGCTGGATGATGCCTCGGCGCTGGTGAGGAAGCTTCGTTCAAGCACCTCCAGGCCTTCCGTTTTGGCGAGCAGCAGGTACCCGCCCATCACTCCGGAGATCCCCAGACGAAAGTCGTCCGGACCCCGCGTGTTCAGGATGATGGCTTCCAACCGTCGGCTGTCAGAGGCGTCCCCGCACAGCCCGAGCAGCATGCCATAGACGCTGAGTTGTCCCTTGATCCGGTCGCCTCCGAACACCCAGCGGCGCAGTTTCTCTTTCGGAAGTTCGCTTCTCAGCGCGGCCATGTCTTCATACCGTGCGGCGGCAAGCACGGTGAAGGCGTCTGTCGCGACGGTGTCATCCGCCGACTCCAGAAAACAAAGCACATAACGGAGCCGCTCCGCGACCGGTGCCGTTGAGGCGGGCAGGTTTCGCACGTACTTCAGCCCTTCGGCGGAGAGCGGGATCGACCGGTCCCATTTGACCGCGTCTTCCAGGAGGGATCCGGACATCAGAAAAACGTCGCCGGGCCGTCCCTCCTGGAACCGTGCGATCGTCAGCGACGCCCCGGCATCAAGGCCGCCGCGGGAGACCTCGATGATCTCGAAGGTCGTTGTGGCGGGAAGCTCCCGGTTGAGATCGCCCGGTTCGCCCGACTTCCAACGGACGATGACCGTCGCATCGGAGGTGTCGATTCGCTCACGCAACGTGAGCTGCAAGCTCCCAAAACAGAAGGGGCACGCGGACAACTCTCGGGTCGCCGAAGCGGCGGCTCCCATCGTTGCGACGAAGAGAGCGATTACGAAGAACGGTCTTGCGAACGGTTCAATGCATCGTCCTTGAAACGCATTCCCGAACATGGTGAGGTCTCCTCCTGAAACCCGAACGACGCGGTTGAAAACCAGAAGGTGGGAGTTCAAGCTTTCGCTTGTCTTCGCAGCCTCAAGGCTGAATTCCAACTCCAAAGCCGGATGGCCCACAACCCGCCGGTTCTCAATTGACGAAGAAAAACCGCTCGGCCTGTTTGACGGTCTTGGGGTCCGTCTTCCTCAGCGTGGCAAGATACTCTTCGGCCTGTTTGACGTGATCGCCGGTTTCCCCTGCCTCCGACTTGTCCTTGGAGGCGACGAGCATGTATCGCACGATGGCCCGCTTGATCGAGGGGATACCATATTCTTCGGCATCGTAGAGGCTCATCAAGCGGTCAATGACGGACCAATCCTTCCAGCGGGCCAGGTCGGCGATGACCAGATCGGCCAACTCCGGACGATCGAGCAGGATCCGCATCGACTCCCGCAGCCGCTCTTTGTCGATCCGCTCTCCATAGGTCCACATGAATCGCAACGCCTGCATGGCGGCGTAGGTTTCGCTGAAGGGCACGTCGTGATTCTTGAGCTTGGTTTCATCGAGCAGTTTCAGGCCGTCAGCCCCGGTCAGCAGCAGGTAACCGCCCATCACCCCGTCGATACCCAGTCGGAAGTCGTCGCTCTTTTCGGTGATTTTCGCCTCCATCATGGCGACGTCATCAGGCGTGCCGCACAAGCCAAGCATGAGCCCATACAGCCCCAGCCGCGTGGGCGGAATCTCCGGGTCGGCCAACCATTCACGAACTTTCTCACGCGGGATTTGCCCCGAGAGGGGGACCATGTCCTTGTACGGGGCGTTGGCAAATTCGGCATACGCGTCGTTGGCGATCAGAGGGTCCGGATATTCCAGAAACTGCACGAAATAGCTCAGCCGCGCAGTCGGGGTTGCTTCGGGTGAGGGGGCCTGACGGATGTAGTTGAAGCTCGTCTCCGTCACTTCCAAAGGGCTGCTCCATTCCAGCTCCGTGCCCTTGGTGCCAAGGAGCAAGAACAGGTCCCCCGCCTTGCCTGCCCGGTAGCGGGGCAGCGCAATGACATCCCCCTTGGCGAGCTTGGCGTCCCCGGCATTGACCACTTCCAGCACTTGATACTTGGTCGAGCCGACCTCACCTTTCTCGCGATCCCCCTGTTCTCCCGACGCCCACTGCACCAGAACGGTTGCATCCGACTGCGCCAGTTGTTCGGACAAAGTAAGCGAAGGAGCGGAGCAGAACGGACAGGCATCGGCACTGCTCCACGACCATCCCAGTGACAGTGCGGCCAGCGAACACGCGGCCAGTGACCATCCCCACAAGCCGGCCTTGGCCGGCGAACGTCGCAGTCCACTAAACATGATGAATCGTCCCCTTCTGCAAGCGTGCAACGTCGCACGACATTTGGTCTCGTGTTTTGGGTTTCGCCTCTTTGATGCCGTGTCCGACGAACGATCAGACGAGGCCATCAACGGTCGACCACAACGGCATCGTCAATCTGATAGAGCTGATACAACTCTCCCTCGTCTGCCTCGGGCTTGATGTGCAGCACGCCGATCACGTCGAACGGACGCCCTTGAATATAGTCGGTCGTGACGCCGTTCCGCATGGAGACTTCGATCAGGTCGTAAATCTTCGGATTCCGACCGAAGCAGCAAATCTCGTTGTCACGGGCCAGCACGAAGCCAGGCAGATCGGTTTCCTGGAAGGTGGGGTACATGAACCCGCGGATGCGAATCCGTTCCTCGTCCAGCCCACTCAGCCATTTCGGAAAATGGCTGGCAGCGTCTTCCGGGACAGGCTCCATATTAAGGACCTTCAGCAGGTCTAAATCGTCGAACGAGACGCGCAGGGCACGCTCCGATCCCTCGGGGCTGAAGGTCTGCTCAGGAATGAGCAGCTCGACCGGACGTGCCGCGACTGGTCTGTCAGGTGTCTCCGTGGGCGGTTCCGTCGCCGTCGGATCAGCGGTCGCTGGAAGAGTGACGTCCGGCGGACTGGGAACTTTGCTGCCGGCAGAGTTTCCCTCCGTCGGTGGTGCGGAGTCGGCCGCATTAACCGCAAGCGAACGATTCGCGTCACTGCCGGTCGCGTTGTCGCCGGTCGCGTTGTCGCCGGTCGTGTTGTCGCCGGTCGTGGCGATGCCGACGGGTTCCTCCTCAGGCGTCATTTCCGGCTCGATCGGGACGCTTGGGTCGCCGAGCCGTCCGGCTGCGTCGACTCGAGTATCAGCCGCGTTTGCCGATTCGTTGCCGTCGGTCGACTCGGGCTCCAGCCTGTCGGCATCAGGCTCAACAGCTTCGGAGTCTGCGGCACGGGAAACGTCGGAACCGGTGTCGCCGGCAAGCGAGTCGTCTGTCTGAGAATCTGAGAAGGTGTGGTAGTCGCCCGACGTACCCTCTCCGCAACCGAGTTGAACCGCACCGATCGCGGTTGCGACCAGTGCCATCAGTAGGAACTGAGATCGATCCATCGCGGGTGTTTTTCGACTTTCTCCGCAGTCCATCGATCCGTCGCTCCCATCAAGGAGGTGCGTAACCGTGCGATGAGATCCTCAGAAAGCGGTTTTGGCCTTGGTGAAAAATTCCGTTTCCAGTAGGAACAGCGGCTCCAGCGAGTCCTGGCCGCGGTACTCAGGGTTGATCTTGAAGGTCCCGGCGACCGAGACACGCCCTCCGTAGTAATCGACGTCCATGTCGTCCTTCATCCGCACGCCGATCATGTCTTCCAGGGCAGGCTGCCCCCCGAAACAGCACTGGCCGCTGTCCTTCAGCAGCAGAAACTCTGTCAGCCCGTATTCCTTTCCCGACGGATACATGAAGCCTTTGACAAAGATCGGCTGATCCACAAGGGCCTTCACATCGGGATGCACGTCCTTGATGCCGTCTTCGACCACGAAGGCGGAATCGGAAATATCCTGGGAAAAACTGACCCGCTGAAAGCCCTCAGGGACTTCGTGCTGGTAATTGTAGACCATCAGGGCGGTGCCTCCTACGGCGGAAAACAGGCTGAGCAGCAACCCCGACAGCGCCGGCTTCATCCCGCTCAAGTCCCCGTGGGACCGGAAGACCTTCCAACTGGCCAGCACCCCTACAATGATCCCAATGACCGCCAGCAGGATGCCGAACAGCCCCAGAAACGCGATCAGCGAGCAGACGCCCAGCACTCCCGCCACCGGAGCAACCACCGGCATGGGGACGTAGTCGAACTGCCCAAACGTCGAATCAACTCCTGTGTCAATCCCTTCCGTGCCAACAACTTCCGACGTCACTCCTTCAAGTTCGGAACCGCTGGTGTTCTCAACCGCATCTGTTCTTTCAACCGTATCCGTTTTCTCAACCGTATCCAGGGTCTGCGACATGGGAACAACACCTCCGCCAGGGAACCAACCGAAAAAACGTCCAGGGAAAACAACGGCCCTTTGCCGGTGATGAATGGGAACAATCCGGACAGGGCGCAACACGCTGTTCAGATTATACTCGAATCACAGGCCCTGCACACAAGTTTGGCCGGCACAAGTCACCGACTTTCGACCGGGATTCCGTGACGACCGGTTAGGAGGGCTGGAAAACCGCTGACGGGGGAGGTCAAACCGGTCGGAGCGCCTTTGGCGGCCATGAGCCAGTCGGACAGCGACACTCAGACGCTGTCAGTTTTTCCCACCGCGCGACCAAACACCCGGTGTCTCGAATCAGCAAGGACACGAAGAGCCTGATTCCAGGGGTTCTCGGTCCTCAACGTATCGACCAATCATGAGGCACCGGGTGTTTTCCCCGAAAAACTCACAAGCTCTCAGCGCTGAAAGATTGGCAAGAGTTGGTAGGGCGGCGTGAGGGCCAGAATTGCCAGCGCAGACGAGTAGGAGTTGCCGTAACGGGCACTCAGAGCGCTTCTTTCCCGGTCCCACGAACCGTCCGCACGCTGGTTCTCGGCGAGCGTCTTCAAGAGTGGCG
Source organism: Planctomycetaceae bacterium (assembly GCA_029259845.1). Lineage (GTDB taxonomy): Bacteria > Planctomycetota > Planctomycetia > Planctomycetales > Planctomycetaceae > JAHBXU01. The sequence goes on from JAJDEI010000331.1 coordinate 16,079, forward strand.
GATAGAACTCACTCCAGTACTCGCCGCCCAATTGAAACATGGCTTGGCTGCAGTAATAGGCACTGTAGAAATACCGATCATGACTGTTACGCGATCGGTTGAATGGCTCAAACGATTGTGTGAGTAGCCATTGGCCCGCCTCCTGGGCCATGTCCGTGTTGTGTTCTCCGCCTAACGAAAGCGCCAGGACTCCGCTCGCCGTCAGCCCACGGCTATAAGTCGGGAATCCGCGATACCTGAAAGTCTGAGACCTCGCATCGTAGCAAGACTTCACATACCGCATGGCGTCTTGCATGTATTTGGCGGGAACCTCAAATTCCGCGTTCTTGGCGGAGCGATAAAACAGGAGCTGGCCTGAAGTAATCGGCAGATCCGGACCAGCAGGAATTTCATTGACCAGGTAATCGAATCCCCCTTCGTCTCGGCCCTTTATCTTGAGCTGTTGTGTCCGTGAGAACTCCAACCCTTTGACAATGGCCTTGCGGATAGACTTGCTCTGTTCCCCTCCCGAAACGCCGTAAACTTCGCTTAACATCAAGCCGGCGAACCCATGATTGTACATGGCGACATGCGAGACCCCATGCGAGGTCAGGACGGGTTCGACTTGATGATTCGTAAACAGCCCGTCATCACGCTGTGTCGAAAGCACGAATTCGATGCCCCGGTGAACCAGCTTGCCATACGGCCCCTCGTTGGGGAGATGGCCGCGCGACAGGAAGGCCAGCACGCACAAGCTGGTGATCCCGGGTTTGGCGTGCGGCAATGTGGGAAACGAGCCGTCTTTTTCCTGCTGTGTCGCCAGAAACTTCAGCCCGTTGTCGACGGTTTCGTCAAGCTGGTCCCATTGTTGGTCCGAGAGAATCTCCGGAGAGGCCTCACCGTCGGGAGCGGACGATTCTCCGGAAGGGGGCTCCTCCGCCCACGACGGCAACGAAGCGGCAGGCAACAGCAGCCCCGCCACAGCGAGCCGCAAACACCACAACGAGGCAACTGCTGGGATTCCGCGCATGGGGTCTCTCCGTTGGCGTTCACGTATTGCGTTCACGGACAGGGCGTCGATCCGACGAACTCTCCACCGATGAGGTCGCCGCAAGAGCCGTCTTCCCTCACGGTTTCTTACGAACGAGTCGTCGAATTCATGAACTGGTTTCCAAAACCGCGATTTGGTTGCGTGGCCGAGTCTGACGAATGGAAGGCCGGAGTGACGTAGGTCAGGCTCCTGCCTGACGCCGATGAAGTGTCGATGTTCAAATGACCGTTCGCATCAGGCGGGAGCCTGACCTACCCTACTACAACCAAATCAATTCTCCAGGGACACCATTTTGGGTAAACCGTCATGAAGTATCCGAACGACGCCGACGGTCAGGCACTCGCGAATGTTGCAGCTTCAGGCATGGACATGTCCCAGCCAATTCCGATTGAGTTTGCAATTGCCGCTCCGGACGAAAGTTCGAGCGAAGAGATTTCTGCAGCTGTCTCGACGAAAGGATATCGGGTTGAATCGTATTTCGATGAGGGAGAGTCGGATTTCGTTGAAGGTGACGATGATGAATTTGGGCCATCATGGACGGTGTACGCAATCGTTATTACTGAGCCATCGTACGAGAATGTTGTCCAAATCCAGTCAGAGATTGATCAACTGGTCTCGAAGTTGGGAGGTAAAAGTGATGGTTGGGAATTGAAGGTGACGCAAGCTAAGTGACCTCCCCAATCTGATCAACGTCCACGCGCCCAACGGCACTCCGCCGAATCGGCTTGGACCGCCGCAGGGAAAGAAAAGGGAACGCGGATGAAACGGATCGGGGCGGATGGTCGCGGATTGTTGGAGGCGAACCCCCGAAATCCGCTTTGATCGGCTCCGATCCGCGTGATCCGTTTTTCTCTTCTTTGTCAGGAACCGTCCAATCCCCAACGGGGCAACGGGTTTCGCAACGCGCCTTCCCAGACAGCACAGGACTTCATCGAAGCACCCCACCGTTCGGCTCGGTTGTTCAGAGCCAGAGTTCAACGCGGTCGCGGAGTTGCTTGGGCATGCGGCGTTCGACGGCGCGGCGGATTTGTTGTTCGTGGTAGCGAGTGCTGAAGTGGGCCAGAATGATCAGTTCGTTCTGGAACCGCTCCGCGCGGCTGATGATGTCGTCCAGATGAGTATGGCCGAACTTGTGAATCTTCTCCTTGCGATGCTCCGGACGGAAGAACGTCATCTCGGTGATGAGCACGGTTGCCTCGTAGACCGCCGGAAAATTGTCCAGTCCGGCGGGAGCCGTGTCGCCCGCGTAACAGACGAGCGGCGTTCGCTGCTCGGCACTGACGTCCATGCCGGAGAGCCGAATGTCGCGAATCTCCTCGCCGCTGAGCCCCTGGTATTCCGGCTTGAGTTTCTTGCGCCGCTCCCAGACCACATATCCCATCGACGGCACGGTGTGCTTGGTGGGGAACGGCGTGACGACATGCTCCCGGGACAGTTCGTATTCCTCACCCGCACTGACACCGATGAGTTCGCAGATCATCCGCCCGCGGTCGAGACGCTGCCAACTGCGGAGCATCCGCTCGACCGGCTCAACGACCTCGGCGGGAAGATAGATGGTCGGCGGGTCCATCTTCATCATGCGACGGCGGGCCACATACGCCGGCAGCGCGGCCATGTGATCGAGATGGGCGTGCGAGAGGAAAAACGTCTGCGTTCCCATAAAGGACCACGGACTGCCCCCCATGTCGAAGCCGATTTTCAGTTCGGGAATCCGCCAGTAGCTCTGCACAGCCGCCCGCGAATAACCCTCGATCGTCAGCCCGTTGTGGGTGAGCGTCTTGAGGGGAAGGTTGTCGATCATTTGTCAGCGGTCTCTTCATTGCGAGGAGTTGGGAGGATATCGGATCGTTGCCGGAGATTCGACGACCACGCAGGGACATCCCGGTCGTCCGTCGAAAAACCGTTCCCCGGGACAGCGCTGGGGCTGAGGCGAGGAGCAGGCACCGATGGAGAGCGGCCTGTTTGTCCGCAGGAAGGGACCACGGATCGCAGAGAATCTGGCCGGGCGCCGCAGCGGAGAACGTGCCGAAGGGAATGCCTTGCGCCCGCTGGTGTCCCTGCAGGCATCAAGAGCTGACAGATCGCTACACGCGCGGAGCGATCGTCGGCGGGGCGGAGGGACGTGGTCCGCCGAGACCGGTGGAGTGGGCGATCGACCGTTGCAGTTCTCCGGCCCGTTCCGTCAATTGTTCGAGACCGTCCCGTCCGGCGGCTGCCTCGCGACAGGCGCGGTCGAGTTGCGGAAACAGCGCCAAGTCCATCTGCCGGTCGACCAACTCTTGCGAGAGCCCGCGGATGCGCGTCGTCAGACCGCGTCGCAACCGGCGCGTGAAGGCCATCACCAGCACCGCCGTCCAGAGAAGAAAAAACACCGTCGCCGGGATGTAAAAGTCGGTCGCGAGAATGGCATCGCGATTAAGAAACGACTCGTAAAAGAAGTTCACCCCCACGCGGAACAGCACGTAGGCAACGTATGTGAGAAACAGAATCTCGTACAGCCCCCGCACGAGCCAGCTGGAATTCCGCATCGCCAAATCGTCGATCACGTCGTCGATCCGCCGCCCGGCGTCGTCCAGGAAGTCGCCCTCGACGGCGACCGCCTGCGACCGCATATCCGGCAAGGTCGTCTGCGACGTCAGCGACGGGTCCAGCCGCGCCTCCTGCACGTGACCGGCGATCACCAACTGCGACTCGCGCAACAACGAATCATCGACCCCCAGCGCACTGATCCGCTCGGTCGTCAATTCGGCCGTCTTTTCCTCCTTGCGTCCTTCCAGCCAGCGATACCCCTGAACGGCCCCCAACAACGCCACCTGGGCCGTGTTGCGGGCCCGGAACAGCGTGAATGACGCCAGCAGCGACCCCAACCCGTTGTACAACCGCAGCATCGACGAGAACGGACTCAGCCCCCAGCTCGCCGTCACCGAGTTGAGCAAACGTCGCTCCCAGAGGTTGCGGCTCAGCATCAGTTCCTGTTCGAGTTTCTCCGTCATTCGCCTCCGCAGCCGCTCCTGCTGTTCGTGAAGAGCGGCTGACAACTGTGTCATCGCCGGCCAGTGCTCTTCGATGAGGCCATGACAGCGGACCAGCCCCGCCTGCAGCAAGTCGACCACGTTCGTGCGGCGGATCGAAATTCGCTCCGAAGAGGCCAGTTGCCGTGACAGCAGATCCAACAACCGGCCCATGTCTCCCGCGGGCCGATGCCCGATACGCTGCTCTTCCAGGGCACGCAGCGAGTCGACGTAAAACACATCGGGAACTTCGTAGCGCTCCCCCAGATGCGTCCGCCAGTCGTCGCGGATGTCTTCGTCGAGATCGGCATGCGTCTGCACGAACACCAAACGGCAGCCGGTCGCCGCTTCGGCCAGTTCGTCCACCACGCGGGCCGAGCGATACTTTTGCTGCGTTGAGGTGTAAATCAGCACATCGCAAAACGGCAGCATTTGTCGCAGCCGGTCGAGATTGCTGCCGGAAACGTCCGTGTCCGTCGTGTCGGGATCGGGACAGTCGATGATGACCGTGTCCCGCAGCAGGTCGGCGTCGTTGCGGACAAGCTCAAACTCGTCGCGGGGGAGGTCGAGCGCCTCGATGTCGGTCTCCGAATGGGCAATGAGCGCGGGCCTGCGCGTGGTGGGACGCTCCCGTCCGCTTTCTGCGACGTTGCTGCCGACCAAGGCGTTCACCAGCGAGCTTTTTCCGGTCCCGGTCCCTCCGAACGTCGCCACGATGAGAGGCGCTTCCAGACGAATGCGGAGCGCCTCCACCCGGCCCAGTACGCGCCGCAACAGGGCCGCGCACCGCTGCATCGGCTCCCACGGCCAGTCCCGCTCCGCCCCCTGCGAAACACGGGCCGTCAGGTCGTCGACCTCCGCGAGCATCTCCAGACGGGCCAGTTCGTCATGCTTCATCGCTCGTCTCCGCTCTGAGTTCATCGCTCGTCTCCGCTCTGAGGTTGTGATTTTTTTCCATCGTGCACGCAAACATCCGGTGTCTCGAATCAGCAAGGACACGAAGAGCCTGATTCCAGAGGCTCTTGGTCCTCAACGTTCCGGCCAATCATGAGACACCGGGTGTTTTCCCTGAAAAACTCACAAGCTCCCCGCATTCGTCAGCACTGATGATTTGGCTCCACTGCCTCAGTCCGTCATACCGCCTCATGAGTCCGGCGGTCGACCCGGACCAGTTCCCGGATGTTGCGCGTCAATTCCCGCACACGATGCAGTTCGGCCCCCTGTCCAATCTTCGCAGCCTGTTGCAGGTCCTCCGGCAGCGTCCCCAGCAATTGTTCCTTGAGCAACCCGGCGAGCCACACGGCTCGTTGGGCGGTGAATGCCACGTGCAGTTTGCGGAACCTCGCCTCCAAATAACCCACGCTTGTCGATGTCGTGCCGCTAATCGCCGTCTCTCCGACCGCTGCTGCCACCGTCCCGCCCGCCACATCGCCCACCACGTGCACCAGCGACTGCATCGCCGTATCTGCCAACAGCGGCGTCACCGCATGTCCGACCGGACCGAACCCCGTGACAAACAGCACCACACTCGTTGCCGGTCGCGCGGCGGCCGCCACGCCGTCCAGCCTGCGGAAGAACTCAAACGACTGAGGATTCTCTGACCGAAACGTCCCCATCTCGCGGGCCACCAATTCTCGAAGATCCGCTCCCAGATCGACCTGCTGATGCGCCCGCTCGATCGCCTCCAGTAATTCCGCCCGCGACGTGCCGCCGAGCATCGCATCCAATCGCGGCCGCAGCAGCGGATTACCCAGCTCCCTCATCCAGGTGAGTTTGCTGTACACCTTCTCCACGGCATCGAGAATGGCCGACCACTCCTGCTGCTGGTATCGCTCCAGCGGCGGCAGCGTCTCCCCCTGCCAGTGCTGCCGCGCGACTCGCACCGGCCACGCCAACCCGCGTCCCACCGCGTTGTAGAACCCGTGCACACCGGCCGTCCAACCTTCCCGTTGCGACGCCCACCACTTGCGAATTTCCGTCACCAGCAACCCGTTGGGCACCTCCGGCCAAGAGTCAATTTCGGCCAGTTCATGCGCGGAGAGCAACTCCGTCGCGCGGTGAAACTCCTCGCTGCGTTGCCCGATCTCGCGAAGATACGCCGGCAGCCCCTCGGATGCATCCAGCAGTTGCCCCAACGACCCCTCCAGCGTCCTCAGCTTGATTTCGGCAAATCGCAAATGAGAAAGATCCGCCAACAGATCGCGCGGCTCTTCATCGGGGGCTCTTGCCTGGTCCGATGCGATCACGGACTCGCCATTCGCGTTCTCGTCCCGCTCAACCGGCGGCCATTCCCGCTCGTAGAACGACAGTCGGTTCTCCTCAGCCGCCCGGCGATCGTAGGGGGCGAGATACACGTGCTCCGGCCGGATGCCGGTTTCCTCGCAAAACGTTCCTACCCACAGCGGCCAGTACTCTTCGTCTTCGGGCAATTGTGTCTGATTGAAGACGATGACGACCGCCTTGTTTTCCGCTGACGCCCGGCGAAAAAATTCCTTAACCGCCGCGTCGTTGTACTTCTGTTGCGTGAGGATGGCGACCAGTACGTCCGCGCTGCGGCGAATCTGATCGGCCCGCTCCCAGTTGACGCGCACCTCGCTGTCGATATCCGGCGTGTCGAGCGCCAGCAGGTTGTCCGGCAGGGACGATTCCGTCCGCCAGAACAGAAAATGCTCATCACTCTGGTTGAGCGCATCAGCCGGGTCTTCCGACGGCCGCAACGCGAAACCCGGAAACAATCCCGCCAGGTTGTGGCATTGGTCGAATCCGGCCGGCACGAGACAGGTCGGATGCCGCGTCCCCGACGCCAGCGGACTTGTCGAACTCGCGCGGCTGCCGGCGATGTGATTGAACACGACCGTCTTGCCGATGTTCGTCCCCCCGGCCACGGCAACGATCAGGAAGGTGTCGTCCCCTAACTGCGGCACCAGTTTGGTCGCCAGCAACTCGTACCACTCGCGACCGTCCAGTCCCGGCAACTCCAACGGCTGCGCAGCCCGTTCCAGCGCACGCACTGCGGGATGCAATTCGTGGATCAACCGGGCAATTTCAGACAGCGAAGCAGACATGCAAACCGGCGCACTTTTCCTGGACAACACAACCTCAAGCGTCAGTATAGCAACTCGTCCCCAAGGGAATTCGCCAGTCGCAAACACTTCTTAGGACTTCGGCCGCCGGTCTCGCACTCTGCAACCTTGTTCCCAAGCTCCGGCTTGGGAACGCACCTTTGCGACGCTCCGCTTCGCGCGCTCCCGCTACCTCGGCAGTCTGAGGAACCGGCGCACTCTCCAATGCCGGCACGCCTACATCCCCGCCCGTTGCAGCGTCGGGTCGATCAGCCACAGCCAGTCGTCGAACAGAAACTCCAGCCGGTCCGCCAGCAGGGCGATTCGTCCCATCACCGTGTATCCGAAGCTCGCGCCGAAGGTGATCATCAACAGCCACACGCCTCCCTTGGCCAATCCGCCGACAACCCCCTTGTGCGGTACCGAAAAGAAAAAGTACACCAATCCCAGCAGCACACCGGAGACAATCAGCGTGTTCTTGATGGATGCCCAAACGTCAAAACTGCCATCAGCGCCGAACACGACGAGTGGCAGAATCGTGCTGCTGATCTGCTGGACGAAATCGGCTTCCAGATAGCTGACCAACCGGATGCCGGCGGTCGCCCCAATGAAGAACGCCAACGGCCAACGTGCGATCCACGCCCCTTTCGGGGCAAGCCGCCACAGCATCATGACGCTCAGGACCAGTGGCACCACGTACCAGTAATTGGGAACGGTCTTCTCTGACAATCCCGGCAGCAGGGTCGCCCGCATCAAACCGGGAACAAGATGGCTCAGCAGGTTCTGCACGATCTCCGACCAGAAGCCGACGACCATCCAGTACGCCGCCGAAACCCCCACGAAGACCGACTCCACCAGTTTGTACGGCGGCGTCTCCCCCAACAGAAAGGACATGATCCCCAACGTGCAGAACGCCGCGACCCAGATGCCGACGGTCCGCGCGAAGCTCACACGCACACCGGGCGCGTCCCGTTCACGCGCTGGGATGTTCACGTAGTCCGTCAGTTCCACCGCCTGTGCCGCGGCTCCTTCCGTCGCGGCGACGTCCGCCGTTGTGGTCACCCGTTCGACGTACTGCCGTCCGTTTCCGACCAGAATCGCCCGACCGCCCAACAGCACGCCGCCGACCAGCATCAGCCCGAGCCAGAACAGGGTCTCACGCTGCATCAGACTTCTCCCCGTTGTCGTTGCATGAAGTAGATCACGTTGCCCATCACGATCAGTGCGATCAGCAGCAAATGGCCGAATAACTGCGGCCCCATCCGCCGCAGCGCCTCCTTGGCATCCGGGTTGTCCCGCAGTTGGGGATACGCATCCAGAAGGAGGAACTCATATTCGGCGCCCCCCTTGATCGCTCCTAACATGCCGAGCAGTTGGTCCGGCACGTACGGGTACAAATAGGGCGTCTGGACACCGGTGCAACCGGCCACTGTGGTGATGTGAAACGGCGTCGACGCATAGAGCACCCACTCCTTCGTCCCGGGGGTGCCGGAGCTCACGTTGATAATCAAATCGACACCCTGCACATTCTTGAGATCGCGCGTCATCGGAATCTCATCAAGACTCACCCCATTGATATCCGAAGAAACCGACTTTCTCAGGTCGGTCACGATGATTTTGATCGGTCCTTCGCTGCCCGGTCGAAAACCGAGGTTCACGTAGTCTTCGCCGTACACCAGATCCGGGAATTCCGTCTTCAGCATGTCGAGGCACGATTGCACCATCACCGTGCCTTGGGGCCACAGCGTCATAAAGTACATCTTGTGCCTCTTGAGAGCACAGTGCCGCGCGAACGCCATCCCCATCGGATGCAGCTCTCCCTGACTCGCCGGATCGTAATCGTAGGCCATCCAGACGCGCGAACCGGCCGGGAGGTCCTCGATGGTGTCGAACACGGTCTCAACCAACGGGGAAGGGCGTTCCGGAAACCGCCACCCTCCGAGAATGGGGATTGCCACCGCCAACAGCATCAGCAGAAAGATCCACCGCCGGTCGAGGCTCTTCAGGAAGTCATACATCGCCTATTCGTCCCCCGCACCGAGGTACGAACGGTCAACTCCCAACAGCACCTTCAGTGATGTCGACGCCACTCCAAGAGCGATGCCAATGGTAATGGCCCGCATGCCCGCCAAATTGAACACGCTCATGATGTAATTCGTCATGTTGTCGAAGCTCAGCGATTGCAATCCCTCCGGCAGCCACTCTCTCACAATGCCTGCGATATAGGTGCGTCCGAGCAAGACGATAAACGCCGTCACCAGCAGTATGGTCGCCTCTGTGTTTTTGGCCCGGAACGCCCGGAAAGCGGCCGAGGCAATATAGAACGCCAGCAGCGCGAACATCGTCGACGCCAGGGGGCGATACAGGTACTCGACGCACCACCATAAAGCCGAGCCTTCACGGTCGTAAGGGGCCGCCCATGCATTGGTCGGGAAAGCGGCGGTCGGCTGCACACCGATCTTAAATAGCCCGAAGAACAACGTGATCACAAACGCTGCCAACGTCACCGCCGCATAGCCCCACCCCGGGCGCCGGTCGGAAATCTTCTGTAACTGCATCCGCAACAGATTCCCGCCCCCCAGAATGAATGCGATCGCTGCCAGGATGTTGAACCAGGTCATCGCGTCTTCCCCCCACGACTCCGTGTAGGGGATGAAGTACGACACGATCAGCACGAAGCCGGTCGTCGCCGCAATCATCAGGGGAACCGTGCGTTTCATGGCAGAAACCCTCCGCGTCCAAGCACGTTGTTCTGAAGAAAAGTGACGACCGCATTGGCTGAGGCGCTGCCTGTCACCGAAGCCCAGGTCGCGGCAACACAGCCGACGATTAGCAGCGAGGCGACCAGCATTTTGCCCACGTCCTGTCCGCGCAGACTGCCGAGCTGCACCGGCTCACCCGACAGGTAGGCCGACGCCGCGAAAAACTCCTCGCCGATCAATGTGTAGTCACACGCCGCCACAAAGAACGGCAATTGCGACGGCTGAGCCGTCCCCGCCACTTGAATCGCCCCGACCGCGTTGCCGGTCTCCGCGAGGATCAGCGACTCCGCGTAGAACGACCCCATATAAAAGCAGGCGGCCGGTTTCTCTTGCATCATCTTGCTGGTTACCGAGGCCACATAGCCGAACTGTTCGTCCGTGAGATAGTAGATGTCGTCCTCGCGATAGGCGTCCGGCCGCCCTTCCGCTAGGTACGCCGCCGCCACGGTCTCACGAGCGGTCGTCATCACCAGCGACCGGGATGTCGGCACCTCCAGCCGGGCTCCGAACTCGGCGGTCAGCGACGCTACGTGGCTCAGCACGGTGATGCCGGCAACCGTTTGAATGTCGTTGATGTCGAGAATCCCCGGAACGAACAGGCATGTGCGGCCCATCTCCGTCGCGCGGCCCACCGCTTCGTCGACTGCCTCCAGTCCGGGAATCTTCCGAATGAACAGCTCCCGTCCCGACTTGGCCACGACGATGAACGCGACCACGGCACCACAAATCAGCAGTAAGATGACCGCCAACCATCCCCGGTCGGTCCGAAACAGCCCCCTCACCGGCGTCACCGCCTCAGCCGTCTCAACGCCAGCCGATGTCCCGCCCGGCCCCACCGCCACGACCTGATACAGGTACGGCTCGCCACGCACGACCTTCTTCCGGTCAGTAAACTCCCCCGCCTGTGCCGACTGCTTGCCAACCAGCACGAAACTTTCCTCGCCCGGTTGCTTGCGAAGAATGTGATATCCCGACAGCAGCGATGGAACAGCGTTCGGGTCCGGTATTGGTTCGTCGTTCGGCTTGTCATCCGGCGACAACGTCCACGACACGTCGACCGCCGTGCCCACGTCGTTCGGATGGTCCACTGCAACAACGTCAGAAACCGGCCGCGGCGGCTCCTGCGCATCCGCCCCAGCACCCGTCAGGCCCAATAGCCAGAACAACGCCCCCCAACAAACGAGCAACCGCCGAACCGCCCCACGGAGACGGGAAATCTGGCATTTCAAATCTGAAATCTGAAATCTCATATCTGATATCTCACATTTGAGACCAAAGACTCCAAATCTTTCCCCCGCCCCCCGGTCCCCCATCTCTGAATCCCCACATCACCCTCCAATGATCTCAACATTCGCCCGCGGCACGGTCAGCTTTTCGCCCGACTCGCAGGCGACTTCGAGCACGCGCGCCTTCGATCCGCTCCCCAACACCTGCGGTTCCGACGGCAGCCCGGCGACCGTGCCGATCATGCCGAAGTACGGATCGCGGATGATCCGCACCAGCGTCCCCTCTTCCAGAACGCCCCCCCCATGTGTTGCCGTTGGTACGTCCTCTTCCGGTTCGGCTGCTTCGCCAACAAGCGGGATGACAATCTCCGGCCGCAGCACGCCCGCACGAATCTGCGTCGCGCCGTTGACCGACGCGGCCGCGCCGGCTCGCGATGACAGCAATGCAAACGTTTGCCGGGCCATCGCGATTTCGCCGAATCCTTCGGTGATGATCACCGTCAGTCCGATCTCTTCCGTCCCGGTGATCGCCACGCCCAGGTCGTACCCCAGGACCTCTTTGAGGTCCGCGTCGTCCATCCCGCCGGAGACCACTGCTGCCGCTCCGACGTCGATCGCGCGGCGAATCGTCTCTCCCGGCATCCGCGCCCCGCCGATCACCACCGCCCCCTGCATCTCCTCGTGAACCAACTCCGGCGCGAACTCCTGTGACGGATCCTCGCACGCCATCACAATTGGACCGAACGCCTCCCCGCCGATACCGAAAATGCCCTGCACGAAAGACACGTCTGCTTCGACGACGACGCCTTCGCCCGGCATGGCTTCGATGACTTGTCCGGTCACAAACGCCCGCACTTCTACCGGGATCGGCTCGCCACGGATGATCACCTGTCCGGTCACTTGGGAAGCCGACTCGATCACACCGGCGACCTTCGACACGTACTCTCCTTTGAACATCCCGAAGATGCCCTTCGTGCGGGCGAGAATCTCGCCGGCCTCGACACGCTCTCCCTCCTGCTTGAGCAGGCATCCGGGCACGTCCGCCGGAGTGAGTGAGAGTTGGTTGGCCAGATTGATCGGTGTCGCATCCCCCGGCAGTTCGGTTCTTGCGACGACGTCCTGCGACGCCACCTTGTCTCCTGCGCCGACCAACACGTCCCCCGCAATCGGCAACACCCGCCGCGCGCGATACCGCATCCGTCGCGTGACTCGCAGCCCGGGAGTATAAGCTGTTGCCATCGTTCTTTGACTCGGCTGTCTTACTCAGAATAAAGCCGCAGATCACGGGACCATCGCTCGACACGGGAACGGCAATTGTCGCGGTCTTCCGGCAGTTCCAAGGGACGCCCTCGGGCATCGAGAATCAACCCCACTTCACCGCCGCGCACCTCTCGTTCGATACGCTTTCCCGGTCCGCCGCCCACGTCGAATCCCCGCGCAGGCTCGATGACGATCTGCGCCGTCTCCTCGATGCTGAGCGGGAACCGCCGAATCTCCCCGCACGCCATCTCCCCGCGTTCATTGATTGGCTCACCGCTGATTTCATAACGGAAACAGTTCTTGCCCGCTTTGGCCCGCCCCTTGGCGGCGACGCACGTCCCCAGATAGATCAGGCAATCCCTCTCGAACACCTCCAGTGCCGCTTGCGGATGCACCGAGGCGAGCACGCCGAGGTGCGGCATCATGAAAATGCTGTCCTTCGCCAGTTCCGTGACACCTTCCGGCTCGAAGGCGTCGATCAGCATGGCCGCCGTCTGCTCCATCCGCGGGGCATGCGAGAGCACCCCTCCCGATGCCACCAGCAGGTCGAGCTTCATGTTGTCGACGATGCTTTGTCCGCCCTTCTGTTGCGAAAACGTATCGCCGACCGTCCGTTGTTGCTGCACGCCCTTGAGCGTGGTCGCGAACTCCCGGTGTTGAATATACGCCAGCCGCAGCGCTTCGCGCGCGACTGCCTGCTCGAAAACGAGCGCTTCCAACGTCTGCGGAATCGTCGTCGGCCGGATCATCTTGTTCTTGACGCGATTCCGCAATTCCCGTTCGTCCATATCGAAGTGCACCCATCGCAGCACGTTGGGCATTCCGGTTTCGGCGCAGACGTTGGAAATCGAATAGCTCATGCCGAGGTTCGCACTCACCGTGCGATTGAACACCGGGTTGCCGTCCGCACCGTCGAACACGCTGAAAACGTCCGTCGTCGCTCCGCCGATGTCCACCCCGACAACGTTGATCCCGCGTGCTTTGGCGATCTGCTGCAGGATATCCCCCACCGCCCCCGGCGTGGGCATGATCGGCGCGTCGGTCCAGGCAATCAGTTTGTCGTAACCCGGCGCGTGGGCCATCACGTGTTCGAGAAACAGGTCGTGAATCCGGTCGCGTGCCGGACCGAGGTTCTCCCGCTCCAGTACCGGACGAATGTTGTCCACGACTGACAGCTCCACTGTGTCGTCGAAGACTTCCCGTACGAGCCCTGCCGCTTCCTTGTTGCCCGCATAGATCAACGGCATGCGGTATCCCGAGCCAAATCGGGGTTGTGGTTTCGCGGGAGCGATCAACTCGGCGATCCGCACGACATGCTCGACCGTGCCGCCGTCGGTCCCCCCCGACATCAGGATCATGTCCGGACGCAGTTCGCGAATCCGCTGAATCTGCTCGTGCGGTTTGCGGCGGTCGTTGGAGGCGATGACATCCATTACAATCGCGCCCGCCCCCAGCGCGGCTCGTTTGGCGGACGCGGCGGTCATCTCCCGGACTACCCCCGTCACCAGCATCTGCAAGCCCCCGCCCGCCGACGACGTCGAGATGTAGATGTCACACCCTTCTGCCGGCTGTCCCTCGCCCGCCGGTTTCACAGGGCGGATCAACTGCCCCTGCTCATCGACCAACCGCCGCCCGGCCAGTTCTCCGACTTCCGTCGCAGCGTTGATCACACCGGCGGTGACGTCCGCCACGGGCTGTTCCACCGTCGTCGGCGCCTCGCCGCGATACGTCTGCCGATAATGCCCGTCGATCTTCTCAATCAGAATCGCCTTCGTCGTCGTGCTCCCGCAATCGGTCGCAAGAATGACGTTGATCTGGTCGGGGTTTGTCGCATTCACCGGTCGGGTTCTCCCCGGCCAATCGACTCAATTCGCTCCAAGAAATGGCCGATGGCTCCGGGATGCTCCAGGAACTCCGCGAAGTGGCGATACCCCTGAGCATCCGTCAATGCGGCAATCATCGGGGTGAAGAAGTGAATCGCCTGCGCCGTGAGAAACCCCAGTGGCCGGGACATCTCCAGAAACACCACCGCAGGCGTCGTCAGTTGCCGCCGGACAATCTCACGGCACAAGCGGTCGACAGCAGCGCGTTGCTCGGCGGGCGGATCGACCGACTCGGCCGCCTCAACAGCAAACGCGTGTTTGAGCCACTCCAGCGATGGCACGGACCGGCATCCTTCCCGATTGACAACCTGCTTTGCTTCCCAGCCGACGGCGTGCTTCCGACAGTTGGCGACCGAATTGTAGCGGATGACAGTCGCCGTTGAAACGACGGCGGTGAATCGGCCGGCCAGCAGGGTGCAGGAGCGGATTGTTGCACGCTGGTGCCTGACCCCGACTTCTCCGCTGACGCAGCCTTGCAACAAGAACTTACTGCACCCCGGCCAGCAGACCCACGACTCAACAACAACCGTCACTCTTCAAACGCCGCTTTCCGGCGGAGGGTGTGATGGTACGCCTGGGCGAAGCGGTGGGATTCGTCGCGGACGTATTGGAGCAGACGCAGCGCATAGCTGTGGCGGCTGAGCCGTTTGGGTTCCGGCTCGCCGGGGAGGTAGACTTCCTCCTCCCGTTTGGCGAGGGAGAGCACGAACGGCGGGGTGACGTCGATCGCCCGGAACGCGGCCATCACGGAACTGAGCTGCCCCTTGCCGCCGTCGATCAGCAGGATGTCGGGGAAGGCTTCACCCTCGGCTTGCAGGCGGCGAAAGCGGCGGCTGACGACCTCGCGCATGCTGGCGAAATCGTCAATGCCGGCCACGGTGCGGATTTTGTACCGTTTGTAGCCATGCTTGAAGGGGAGCCCGTCGATGAACTGCACCAGACTGGCGACCGTTTCCTCCCCCTGCAAATGGGCGATGTCGACCCCTTCGATGACCCGCGGCTGTGCTTCGAGGCCGAACACCTGCCTGAGTCCTTTAAGACCCTTTTTGGGGTCGATGTAGAATACCTCCGGTTGGACGTGCTCATCGAGGTTGCCGCGGAGATTGAGGCTCTCCAGTGCCTTGAGCTCGTCGCGAATCCGGGCCGCCTTCTCGAACTGGAGTTCCCGGGACGCGGCCAGCATTTCCTTGTGCAGTTCCTTGAGCAGCCGGTGCTTCTTGCCGTCGAGAAACATGCGGAGTCGGCGGATGTCGTCCCGGTATTCGTCCTTGCTGATCCGCAAGTTGCAGGGAGCCGTACACTGGTTGATGCTGGCGAGCAGGCAGGGACGGAACCAGCGCCACTTTTCGTCGCCCTCGTCGATGTCCAGCGAGCAGGTGCGGAACTTAAAGATCTTCTGCAGGACGGCGATCGTCCCCCGCAATTGGCCTGCTGACGTAAAGGGGCCGTACAGTTTGACTCCTTTCGACTGCGGAGTGCGGGTGAATTCGACACGCGGGAAATCCTCACCCGTCGTGATCTGCAGGTACGGAAAGGTCTTGTCGTCTTTGAGTTCCTGGTTGAAGCGGGGCTGGATGTCCTTGATGAGCCGCGCTTCGAGCAGCACGGCGTCGACTTCGGAGTCGCTCTCGATGCAGTCGAGGTCGGCGATTTGGGGAACAAGCTCCGCCGTGCGGCGATCGGCAGCCGCCTGTGCCCCGAAGTAACTCGATGCCCGGCTGCGCAAATTGACCGCCTTGCCGATATAGATCACCCGCCCCTGGGCGTCCTTCATCAGGTACACGCCGGGCGTTGTGGGGAAGGCCTTGACCTTCTGGCGCGGGCCGCCCTTGGGGGCACTGCCCTCAAAGGGGGCATCCTCAACGAGGTCGCCGTCAACTGGCTCGCCCGCACCGGGATTGCCAGATTCAGATGTCGAAGCCGAGTGATCGTCCGTCATGCCCGCATTGTACTCGGCAACCGACCGGCTGCGGAGAGGCAAACAGATCGAACAGGGTGAAGTCGCATCAACACTCGACGTTGACGGCTACGACGCCGCTTTGCTCTTCGGGCGGGTTTGGGGGGCGAGTGCCTCGGCGGAAATCGATTCGACGACCGATTGGGCCAGTTCATCCATTTCCATTACCAGCAGGTCCACGCGACCGGAGAGGTACATGTAGATGATGAGCGCGGGAATGGCGATGACCAGCCCCGCGGCGGTCGTCAGCAGCGCGAGGGCGATGCCGCCGGCGAGCACCGTGGTGCTGCCCATCGCTCCGGCGGCGGCGATATTGTTGAAAGCCTGCAACATCCCCCAGACCGTGCCGAGGAGTCCCAGCAGCGGCGAAACGGTGGCGACTCCGTTGATCACCGAGAGATGCGTGCGGAGCGAGGAGACCTGCCGCTCGCCGCCATCGATAATCGCCTGTTCGACTTCAACGCTCGGCTTGCCCCACTTGCGGACGCCGTGAGCGAAGACCATCGCGATGGGGCTGCCGTTGTCTTCGCAGATGTCAAGTGCTTCTTCACGGCCGATTGTGCGGTCTTCCAGATGTTTGAGGAACCGTTCGACAAACGGCTTGGGGATCACACGCCCGCGGCGGAGGACGACAAGCCGTTCGGTGCTGAACCAAAGTGCAATCAACGTCGCCAGAACAAAAGGGATGAGCCAATACCCCAGCGCCTTGGCGATTTCGACGAGGTTGGTCGGCAATGCCCCGGAGTCGCTCGATGTGGGAGAGTCACCGCCGACTGCGGGAGCGGCGTTGATGTCGGGAGCGGTTTCCGCCGCTTGCGGCTGCGGTTCCGCCTGCGCGGAAAGGCGGCTACCCGAGGCAAGCGAGAGGACCAGCAACCCGGCGATGCCGACGATTGTCGCGATGGGCGGCGCGCTGAAAGGGGGCCGACGAGTCATGATGACAGGGCTCTCTCCGTACTAAGGGGGCTGTCCGTATTAATGCGGATCGCCTTCGATGTTGCCTGCGGACGAACTGGAATCATGGATTGGCATTAGCCCGGAGCCAACGGCGACGGCCGATGTCGGTGCGACGGCCCAACTTCAACAAAACGTTTGCCATGACGAGGACCAGAGCCGCGAGAATTGTTCAGGGAGTCGTCGCTGCCGGAAACCGGCGTTCGAGATCGGCCAGACGTTCACGGGCCTGTTCAGCGTATTTCGATTCGGCGTAATCGGCGATTAATTGCCGATAACTTTTCTTGGCTCCGCTCCAGCGTTTGAGGGCTTCGTCACACTTCCCGGCCATCAACAGCGCGGGGGCCTGCCATTGGGGGAAGTCGTACTGCAGCACGCGAAAGTAGGCAAGAAAAGCCGCGTCATACGCTTCCTTGGCCTTTTCGGGATCCACTTTCTGGAATGCGTTGGCCTGCGTCAGGAATGCTTCGGCGATTAAGAACTGGGCCTTGGCGGCGGTTTCGGTCGCTCGCCCGTCCTTGGAGCCGACCACGCGTTGGAACGCCTGCCGCGCTTCGTCGAAGCGGCCCTCGTTCTTGTAGCGGCGACCGAGGACATCGTCTAACTGATAGGTGAACGGCGAGTCGGCGTGCTGCTGCTTGAACTGCGAAACAGTTTCGTCGACGGCGGCATAGTCCTTCAATCGGAGTTGCGATTCAGCCAGCATCAGCCAGACGTTGGGAAACCACTCCGCCCGGCCGATTTCAGTCTCGGCGTGTTCATCGGCCAGTTTCTTGAGCGCCGCGGCAGCCGCTTCGGAGTCGCCTCGCCGCAACGCCGCTTCACCCCTGCGGAACTCGGCGTACCACCGGTCGGCACTCTCCGGAGCCTGCTGCTGCAATATCTTGCTCAAGGCAGCAGCCGCATCGGCGAGCGCCTCCCAATCGCTCAGGGCGTGAGCCGTGTCAATCAGCAGCAGCAGCGCCCGTTTCCGCACGAAATCGTCTGTGCTCGCGTCGCCCACAATCTCGCGAAAGGCATCGCGGGCTTGCTCGAACCTTTCGGCAAAAAACTCGCTCTCCGCCAGCAACAGGCGCGCGTCATCCGCCCATTGGCTATTGGGGGTTTCATCAATCAGCAGGCGAAACAGTTCGTCGGATCGTGCGAAGTCGTCGGCGTTGTAGTGCAGCAGGGCCCATTCGTTGATGACCAGATCCAACTCGCTGCGTCGGTCGGGCGGCTGCCGCTTCAACGCTTCAACCGCCGCACGGTACGCTTCGTCGGCCTGATCGGTCTTGCCGAGTTCGGCGAACGTGCGGGCCGCCTCTTTCCACGATCGGTAGGCCGCCAACGCGGCATCGAGTTGTTCGGGCGACGGGTCGGCGAGATCCTGCGGCAGAGAGAAGTCTTTGGCGGCCGGCACGAGCACCGCAGCTGCCTCCGGCAGACGCCGGGCCAACTTGAGCGACAGTCCCCGCATGTAGGCCGCATTGGCTTGCACGCGGATGTCCTGCTGCTGCGCGGCCAGTTCGGTCAGGTTGGCGAACCAGCGAGCCGCGTCATTGAAACGACTGACCGCCGCGGCGAGTTGGGCGGTGCCGTCGATCGATTCGCCGCCCGCCTTGGCGTCTGCAGACGCTTTGAGAGACGCGCGGCCCATTTCGTGCAAAGAGTAAGCAAGCCCCGACACTGACGGGACATAAAACTCACCTTCCGGCCCTTGTTCGGCCACGCTGTGATACAGGCGCTGAGCAGTCTCCCAGCGGCCCGCGTCGTAGGCGAGATCGGCGAATTCATAGGCGGTCCGGCCGGAGAGCGCCGGAGTGTCCATCGATCGCAGTCGTTGCAGCGCATCTGCCGCTTCGTCCCATTCCCCCTGGTGCGCCAAAGCCAGCACGATGTTCGCCAACGCTTCAGAGGCATCGTCGCCTTCCGGGCGTCTCTCCAGGTATTGCTGAGCGGTCTCCAACGCCCGGTCATACTTCTTGAGGGCCAGCCAACCGTTGCTTTGCATGAACAGCGCCCGCAACTGCTCGTCCGTCGCGTCCTCGGCGGCTGCCCCTTCGGCGAGCGGGCCGAGGGTTTCCACGAGGCGTTCGTACTTTTCCAGCCGCCCCCAGGCTCGCGCGAGTTGCAGGCGGGCGTGTGTCTGCGTCGTGGGCAGCTTTGACGACTCCACGATGCGAGTGAAGACGTCCGCGGCTTTCCGGTAGGCCTGCTGTGCCTGTTCGCGCTGCGCCTCCGTTTCGCCGGCCTTCACACCGTCGCCGGTCTTCACGCCGCCGCCCACACTGAGCTGGTCACCCCGCGCCAGCAGCAGACGCCCATAAAGGAGGTCCGAAGGAAGCAGCAGCCCACTGTCGGGGAACTGTGAGGAGAAACGCCGATGCAACGTCTCTGCCTGCTCCATGTCGCCGGCAAGCAACGCCGCCTCGATCGCGGAGTACAACGCATCGTCGGCCAATTCCCCGTTGGGGAAGCGGTCCGCCACGTCAACGAACAGCCGCATGGCGTCGGCGTAGGTCTTCGCTCTCAGCCGGCTATCGGCTGCATGAAACAGCAGGCTCTCCGCGAGCGGTTGCTGCTCGTCTTCCCGATACAGGGCGATCAACGCATCGCCGGCACGCTTGAAGTTCCCTTGCGACTTGTCACTCAAGGCGATCCAGTAGCGGGCCGTGCGGCCGTGCTTGGCGTCCGTCTTGATCTTGCGGAATGCTTCAATCGCGGCCGCGTAGTCTCCCAGATGATACCGCGAAAACCCAGTGTTCAGAATCGCAACGACCGCGAGGTTGTGCCGCGGATACTTCTGGACGACCGTTTCAAATCCCGCAGCCGCTTCGGCATACTTCTCGTCTTTGAACAACCGGGCCGCCAGATTGAACTGGGCGTCCGCCGCCCGCGCCCCTTGAGGGTTCGCGGCGAGTTGCTTGTAAAGCTCAACGGCATCGGCGGAGCGGTCCAGGCCGTCGTACGCACGCGCCAAACTGAAGCGTGCCTCCTCGACAAGTTGGCTGTCTTTGAATTGGTCCAGCAACTGCTCCAGCACGTCGGCGGCCGCCTGCATGTTGCCGAGCCGCAGCTCGGTCTCGCCCAGATACTGAAGCGCCCAGGGGGCAAGCTTGTGATCCGGCGGCACCTTGCTGAGGAAGTCTCGCAACTCCTTTCTTGCGGTGGGGTAATCGTTCAGGAAGTAGCTGCACTCGCCCACTCGATACATGGCCAGCGCGATTTCCGGATGCTGCGGCTGCGTGCGGACGAAGTCGCGGAAGACCGGACGCGCCTTGGCAAACTCTCGCAGGTGCACCCACGATTGC
This sequence comes from Planctomycetaceae bacterium, assembly GCA_029259845.1. Classification (GTDB taxonomy): domain Bacteria; phylum Planctomycetota; class Planctomycetia; order Planctomycetales; family Planctomycetaceae; genus JAHBXU01. The sequence continues at coordinate 36,517 of JAJDEI010000331.1, forward strand.
CCGAGGTAGAGCTTGGCCAGGGGGGCTTTCTCGTGGTTCGGTGCCTGTTCGAGGAATCCCTCCAGCAGGGCAGCCGCCCGCTCCCAGCGCTCCTGCTTGTAGAGCTGCAAGGCAAGGTTGAAATCATCCGTGGCATCCGCCCGGCATGCCGGCGGGGCGGCAACGATCATGGTCGCTGCCATCACCACAGCAGCGATCACCCGTCGCCTCATCCGAGACGAGGTCCGCGACGGACTTCCGACGCGATCACGCGTGATCTGAACGTTACTCAATGGGCCGATCCGATCGTACCGTGACTGCCCGCACAGTCCTGTCGCTTCGCCGCGTGCAAGCCAACAACCTGTTGCATGCGGAGCCGCTTGTTCGTGAGTGTATCCTAACGTGGAGCATCAAATTCCGGCAAGCTGTCCCTGTCCGTTGGATTGGGGGCTCGCCATTCGCCCCAAGCCGACGGCTCTGCCGTCGAGCGGTTTGGTGTTGGGCTGTTGACCGTCGGTTCCTTGGGGTCCGGACCATTCTGTGGCGGCTCGACGCGAAAGGAGTCGGCTTGGGGGGAAACGTCCTGTTTGTCCCGATGACGCCCGGATTTCTGCCGTTCCCTGGCACATCCGCTTGTCAGAACCTGTGGCTGCGACGTAATCTCTGGGGGGAGAGTGGCCTCACTATCGTTTTTTCGCCGGAGTTCCGTCATGGCTGCCAAGAACGTTCTGGGCACTGATCTGCAGACCTGTTCGAGCGATCCGGTCACCGGGTTCTACCGCGACGGCTGTTGTAACACCGGCCGCGACGACATGGGCCTGCATCTCGTTTGCACCGAAGTGACCGCCGAGTTTCTGCAGTTTTCCCAGGAAACCGGCAACAACCTCTCCACGCCAGTCCCCGAGTGGGGCTTCCCCGGCCTGCAACCGGGCGACCGCTGGTGCGTTTGTGTGGAACGCTGGAAACAGGCTTATGAAGCAGGTTTTGCGGCGCCCGTTGTCCTGGAGGCAACGCACATTTCGACGCTCGAATTCGTCAATCTCGAACACCTGCAAGAGTGCGCGGTCGATCTCCATTGACGACCGGGTGGCCGGGCGCGTCGGGGCACGGAACAGCCAAGCCCCCTCTAGTGCGGCGCCTCGCTAAGTCTAGCGCCTTCTGGGTTAGTGAGGTAAACTGGGTCCTTCTTGTTTCAAGGAGGACTGAGGATGCGACCGTATTCGAAGGAATTTCGTCGGGACGTTTTGGCGGCGTGTGATGCGGGGGG
>JAJDEI010000332.1 GCA_029259845.1 Planctomycetaceae bacterium
TCCGTCCTCACCCCTCGCCTCGAAGAATCTCGCCAAAAGGCGGCGGCCCAGAAACACCGCCGACAACACCGCCGACAAAAACGCCGCGACGACGCCCGCTCGACATCATGCTGATGCCCCTGAAAGCACCGGACGCTTACCCGACTAGACAGTTCCTGAGCGATGCGACGCGCTCCGTAACGACGCTGGTGCTGCCAGAAAATGTCTCCCATCAGTGGCAGCAGTTCTTCATCCCTGACAGCTCGTACTGATTGGCTTTCCCCTCGCTAGGCGTCAAACCCGGACCGGCTCACCTCCAGAACATCACACACCACGACCCCAGCCAACCATCCCAACCACCTTCAAAGGGCGGATGAAATATCCGGGCTAACGTTCGCAATTGCTGCAAATCACGATCGGCCAACGGGCGATTTGCGTCCACCAGTATCATGGCGAGGACGATCCTGCCGACACCTGGTAAGGAACGCAGGATCTGCGTGTCACGAGATACTGGGCGCGGTTACCTGTGGAACGTGCCTTCTGGCTCGGCGCCTGAGCCGTCAGACTCCGGCACGAGCAACGCGCCCAGTACGGCATCCAGGTGAACGGTGCTCTGTTTGCGTTGCTGATGGACGAGTTTGAGGCGCGGCAACAGCAACAGGACGTGTCTGGCGGCAGCCGTGATCGTCGCCTCATCCAGAGGCAGTGCAAGTTGGCGGAGCACAACCGCGACATGGTCCGCGTCAAAACGCCGAATTCGGTGCTGCTTCAGCAATTTGGCAATCGTTGAGCATCGAAATTTGCGTGCCTGCTGTGGTGTGGCAGCCCGCTGTAGCAACGCCCCAACGAACGGATCAGAACCCGTCGCCGTCAGTTCGTTCATCTGGGGAAAGTATCGCGTCAGCAGATCGAAGAGCCGATTGTTCAGCCGTACCTCTTCGTCACGAAACTCTTCATCGATTCGGAGGCAATCCCGAAGTTCGACGATTGCCGGTTCTGCAGCGGTGACCTTCCGGAACACGTCGCGATCGGCCCTCAGTGAATCTGCCGGCACAAACGCGTCACGGCGGTCATCCTTGGCTCCGGCCACGGAATGGCGATCACGGAAACGGTCCCGTTGCTTGGGATTGATGACGAAGGTCGGCAGCTGGAAAGCCATCAACGATTCGACGACCGGGCCGTTGGGCCGCTCGATGGCGATGGCAACTCGCTGCGGTTCTCCTTGAGCCAATCCGAGCAGCCATGCGATGAACTCGGCGAGACTTTCCCCCGAATGCCTGACGGCTCGCTGCTCGATCATGGCCCCCTTCTGATCGATCACGCAGATCGCATGGGTTTCATGCCCCCAATCGATTCCGACGGGAAAGTCCCTTGGCTGATCAGTCATCATACGGATCCTCCTTGGAGTGGTGGGTTTGTGAAGCAAGACGGCAATCACTTCCGACCGACCGCAACGCGACATCACCCCTGTGCCGGCGCTCGGATGGCGCAACTTCCTGCCGGACGTGCATCACGGTTCTCCCCCAAGGCAACGGTCCACAAATGGTGCTCGCAACACGGGGAAGTCCTGGTACTCTTGGCGGAGAGGCCGAAATAACGTGTGCTCCGATTATGGCCGCCGGCCCAAGGAATTCACGGGCAAATCAGATCACCGGCCAGAGTACAGGGGAAGTCCGGTCGAAACGTCGAGCCTGTCAGCGAGCGCGTTGAACAAGGGGTGCCGAGCCGGACGTGTTCCTGCGGGATGAACCGTCGTCACCGGGGCCGCCAGGCTCGCAAGCTGACGACGGCGGCCGGCGAGGTGAAGCTCAGCCGCGTGTCCTTCGAGTGTCTGGACAGCGGCGATCCGCTTGATGGGCGGCTGGGAGCCGAAGGGCGTTATTCGCATGAGGCGGTGCGGCTGATTTGTCTGGCGGGGGCGAGCTGGTCGTATGTCATTTCCTCCCAGCGGCTGGAAGAACTCTGCGGCCTGAGCGTTGGCGAGACCACCATTCGCGAAGTCGCCCAGCGACACGGAGCGGCCGCCAACGAATGGATGAGCCGCGAGCCGGAGGCGGTTTGTGAGTTTCGCCAAGCCGGCGGCGACGTCGAGTTCACCACCGACGGCACGAGCGTGAATACGACGGGCGGCTGGCGGGAAATGAAGCTGGGCAGCTTCTCCAAGCGGGATCGGGCCGAGCCGGCGACTCCAGCCGCGTGAAAGTCGCGGAGGTTGCCGAAGCCGAAGGTTCGCGTGCCGTTTGCCGCCATCGAGAAGAGCGGCGACTTCGGCCGGTGCCCGAAAGCGTGGCGCAAACGTCTGGGGCTGCCGGATGCGTCGGCGATCAGCGTGCTGGCCGACGGAGCGAAGTGGATCTGCGAAGAACAACGCCGGCACCTGCACGGTGCCGAGGGGGTGCTGGACAGCTTCCTTGCCTGGCAGCACTTCCCTGCCTGGCAGCATCTGTCGGACCTGAGCAAGTCGCGACATGACAATCCGGAGGAGACGAGCGCCTGGACCGATCAGGCCCGCACGACGCTGTTGGAGTCCGGCTGGCCGGGGATCGGCGAACTGCTTCAGGAGGCTGCGAAAAGCCACCGCCCGTCTCAGCAGACTGCGATCAACGAAGTGCGGAACGATCTCGCCAACCACCAGCACCACCTGCACAACACCCAGCGGCTGGCCGCTGGCCAAAGCATCGGCAGCGGTCAGGTGGAAGGGGGCTGCAAAAACATGATCGGTCGCCGACTCAAACAAACCGGCGCCCGCTGGCGTGTCCGCCGCGTCAACCGCCAAGCCGGCCTGTGTCCGCTGATGGACAGCCACCCATGGAAAACCTACTGGGAATCCGCCTGAAAAACAAAACGCCGAAATCCGCGCGTGCACCGCGGTTGCGGGACGGCTTGCGACTCGCCTTGCCAGATTGGGTGGAGTTGATAGACTTTTCCACGGCATCACCTCGACCTTTGCGGATCAGGTGGTGTTAGGACACCCGACGGCTGCATTCCGCGCGGGTGTCACTTTTGACGTGATCAAGCCTCGTGGTCTGTCAAAGCGACAAATGAGGGCGTGAGAAGTCGTCAGTCGTTTGCACTGGCGGACAAGCCGACCAGTGGCACCCTAAGATTTGGCGTTGACGATGCACTAGGCGGGTGTCAAACGTCACAAGGAACCCACTCTTACCCGGTGGTGTAATGGTAGCACAACAGGTTTTGGTCCTGTCAGTCGGGGTTCGAATCCCTGCCGGGTAACTACAAGATCGAAGCGTAACTTAGGAATAGTCCTGACACAACATCCCAGCTTTTCACTTCTGATCAGTCTGACTTGCTCGTGGGCTTCAACAACTCCAAGTGGGCAATGGCTCGTGGGTCGAAAAAGTGTTGCGTGGCATCGCGGCAGTGTTTCCGAGCCACGATCCGCGATCCGCTTCCCACTCGATGAAGTGAATTGCGGCGACGACGGAGAAAACTCGTAATCGCCAAATCGGGAACCGCTTTTGGTCCTCTCCCTTACGCTCACCTGGCCATTCCAGTGCGATCCGGAAACTGACCCCATTCGAGGGTCACGCTCAAACCCGGAAGTCGCGCTGATGAGTCTGCCATTGAGCTTGAATCTGCCGATCGGTTGCTTCCACGTTGTCGGTGACCGAGCCTACGTCATGGCGGACGGCCAGCGAACGTGCGTCGGGAAGGTGCAGTCCCCGGAATCGCTCGCCCGGGACGACGCGCTGACCGGCGGCAATTGGTGGCGAGTGCCGGGCCAAGCCGGTCGGGGCGGCGATGTGTCGCGGCCGTGCCGTTGAAGACGGCCTTTCTGGCACGGCACGGGCCGTCCGGCGACGGCAACAACGATCCGGCCGATGTCCCACCGAAACGGCGAACGGTCTCCGGGCGTGCCGACGTAGCGGTGCCCGCACGATGGCGATCGCGCCCGCGACTTTGGCCGTCTCAGCAGACCCAGCGACTGCGTTCGTCGAAAATGGACGGGTTCGCGTGGCAGATCTGGGCTGGACAAGAAAACGACACTTGTAGTATTTCATTCCGCGATGTTCGTGTCCGCACTTTGCGCCAGACGGACAAAGTCCGTAACCCGTCGTCAGGGCCAATTTCTTGATGCCGTGACAAGACCCGGCGGCGATGTGCGTAAACCACGTGCCCAATCCGCGGGCGCGTCCCATTCGCGGGGGGCGACTCGGATCGTGCCCAAGCAAGCCACACTGACTGCTCTACAGGAGTTTTCCATGAGTTCGACGACGTCAATCACACCCCTCGCGAGTCGTTTTCCAGCGGTGCGATCCAGGCTTGGAATCCCGACCGCCCTGCTGATCTTGGCGCTCGTCAGTTTTTCGACACTCGACCTTCCACTCTCAAGACAAGCGACGCACGATCATTGGCCTGATGAAATCCACAAGGCGCTCGACAGCGTCGAACCGTTCGGCAACATCTACGGCATGACGGTGATTCTGCTGGCCCTGCTGGCCGGGACTCCGCGAAGTGCCGCTGTTGCGTGCCGCATTGGCGTGGCCGGGCTCTCCGGCGGACTGAGCGCCGGTTTGATCAAGCTGTTCGTTGCTCGGACGAGGCCGCATCACTTCGACTTCGATCACAGCACGATCTTGGACAGCTTTCAGGGGTTGGTGCCTCTCGTTTCCCGCGGAGGAGGTTGGCAAAGTTTTCCGTCTGCCCATACCGCGATGGCCGCCGCGTTTGCGGTTGCCCTGGCCCGTCAGTTTCCGCGGACACGATGGCTGTGCTACGCGCTCGCCGCCATGGTCGGCCTGCAACGCGTCGAGTCAGGGCAGCACTTTGCCAGTGATGTCCTCGTGGGAGCCGCCGTTGGCTGGACGGTCGCAACACTTGTGCTGGCCCTCTGGAAATCGCAGGAACGCAGCGCCCATCCCCACTCAGAAGCGCAGCCGATCCCGACGGCTGCGTCGGACAGCTGAGGCCGGCCCTTCGTCGGCGGTCCCTTCATGCGGCGGCGTGTTTCAGGTCCGCGATGGTCATGATTCGTCAGGGATTTCAGAACAAGCAGGGAGTGAAAACCGGGGGACCTTTCCGGGAGCGGACCGTTTTCCGGACGGTCGCAAAACTGACGCGGTAGGGTGGCTGAGTTGCGAGAAAACGAATAACCTCATAGTCGTGAGATCGCAAACCGCAGCGTCCCAGCGTCAAAATGAGAGAAAAGGACACCCCGATGCTTGAAATCCCCGTTATCCGCTGGGGCCAGCCGTACGAATCGATGGAACGGCGGCCGGTGGTCCATTTTGAGACCGGCGAAGAACTCGCCACCGTGCATCAGGCCAACGGCGGGCTGATCAAGATGGACATGCGAAAAGCGGCGAAGGCCCGCGATACGCTGCGGCAGTTCTCGATCGACGAACTTTGCGAGATGTGCGTCAAAGCGGCCGACCTTTACATGGAAGCCGAGCTGCCGCTCGGCAGCGGGACGCAGACGCCGCAGCAGTTCTGTCGCATGCAGTCGGCCACAACCGGCCTCCCGGAGCACATGTGTGCCGGCAACATGCGGAAAAACGCCTTCGTCCTGAAGCACATGCGGGACGTGCTGGAGGCGCTCACACGCGATTTGCCGTTCGAGATTCTCTCGCAGGGATACGGCAAGGAAAACCGCGACGTAATGATGAGTTATCAGGCCAACACACCGGTTGTGGGGATGGTGCTGCCGTCCAACTCGCCGGGGGTCCACACGCTGTGGATGCCGGTGATTCCGCTGCAAATCGGACTCGTGCTCAAGCCGGGTCCGCAGGAACCGTGGACCCCGTACCGGATGTTTGAGGCGTTCGCCCAGGCGGGGGTGCCGCGCGAGGTGATCTCGATTTATCCGGGCGAGGCGGAATGCGGCGCGGCGGTGCTGGAGACGTGCGACCGGGCGATGATCTTCGGGGGCACGGCGACGGTCGAGCATTATCATGGCGACCCCCGCGTACAGGCCCACGGTCCGGGGTTCTCAAAAATTCTCTTCGGCGACGACACGGTCGATCACTGGGAGGAGTACCTCGATCTGATGTTCGATTCGATCTACGTGAACAGCGGCCGCAGTTGTATCTCCTGCTCCGGCATCTGGGCGAGCCGCCACACCGAGGAGATCGCTGACGCGCTCGCCCAACGGCTCGGTCCGGTCGCCCCCCAACCGATGGCCGATCCCGACGCGGGCCTTGCCGCGTTTACGGTCCCCGGTGCGGCCGAAGCCATGAACAACCAGATTGAAGACCAACTGGGCGAAGCGGGCGTCACGGAGGTGACCGCCCCGTACCGCGAAGGCGACCGGCTCGTGCAGCGCGACTCGCATGACTTCCTGCGTCCCACGATTATCCACTGCGAATCGCCGGACGCCGCACTCGCCAACACCGAGTACATGTTTCCGTTCGCCTCCGTCGTCCGCTGTCCTCAAGCCGACATGCTCGGGAAGATCGGCACGACACTCGTCGGCAGTTGTTTCACGGACGACGCAGCGTGGTCGCGGCAGCTATTGGACGCAACGAACATCGACCGGCTGAACATTGGCCCGGTCAAGACCATTCAGCTCAACTGGCTGCAGCCCCATGAGGGCAACATCATCGAGTTTCTGTACCGCAGCCGGGCGTTCCAAAACAGTCCGCCGCCGGCCCACTGAGGTTGCGGAAAGGGTGTTCGCGGAGACGGTGCTCGCACTCGCTTTCCGGGGATGTTGGCTTCGGCGGGGAGGGCGACACTCCCGCCGAGCCGCAAGCGGAGCGGGCGGGCCCGCCCATCGCAACAAGAGCGAGCAGATCGGCCCCCGCAGGAGAGCGAATTGCAACAGAGCGAATTGCAACGGAGAGCGAATTGCAACAATCGTGGCGGTATCGTCGCGTCGCGGCTCGCCGGGAGCCTCGCCCTCCCGGCAAGCCGGGCCTTCTGTTGCTGGAAAGCCTGCTTCCGGAGAGACTCTGAGCGGAAAGCGACGGGTGGCGGGGGCACGGGAAGGTTGTCCGACCGTCGTGCCGCGTCGATCACGGGGGCGATGAGGCCGTCGTGGAGATCGCTCGTCGCCCCCGGTTCGGATCGGGAATCATGACCCCGCACCCCAACGAGCCCCCGC
>JAJDEI010000035.1 GCA_029259845.1 Planctomycetaceae bacterium
CCGGCACGGTGACATTGAGCGGGCACGAGGGGACGACGCCAAGCCGTATCAGGACCAACAGGTGGTCCGGGCGATCGAGGTGGTGAATGAATCCGAGTGACCAATACCACAAATGGGTGGAATGGAGCGACGAAGGCGGCGCGTACATCGGCCGATGTCCGGACCTGATCACCGGAATCCACGGAGATGATCCGATCCGGCTCTATGGCGAGTTATGCGAGGTCATCGACGACGTCGTTCAACATTTCGAAGAGGAAGGCCGCGCTCTGCCCGCTGCGAGAGTTCGTCCCATGCAGAAAGTGCGATAACCCGCTCTCGGTGCGCGAGCGCGGAGACCGCCGAACCAATTGGACCAATACCCCGAGGACGCAACGATGGCTCTGTTGACACGACGAGACTTGCTCAAGACCGGAACGGTTGCGACCCTCGGCGCGTTCACGCCGTACACGTTCACCGCGGGCGCCGAGGAGCGCACACAACCGCGGTCGGCGAATGACCGATGGAACATCGGTGCCATCGGCATGCGGTATCAGGGGACCGTCATCACGGACAAGGCGCGGGCGTACGGCGACGTCGTGGCGATTGCCGATGTCGACCGGCACGTGCGGGAACAGGCACGGTCCAGTTTTGGCAGCACGCCGCGCATCTTTGAGGACTATCGCAAATTGCTCGACCGCGACGACATCGACGTCGTCATGATCGGCACGCCCGACCATTGGCATACCAAGATGCTCATCGATGCCGTTCGCGCCGGCAAGGACGTGTACTGCGAGAAGCCGCTCACCCTGACCGTCGCGGAAGGGCGGCACATCATCAACGCAGTCAGCGAGACGAAACGGGTGGTACAAGTCGGCACGTGGCAGCGGCACGACCACAGTTTTCGATTAGCCGCAGAGATGGTCCGGCAGGGGCGAATCGGCAAACTGAAACGCGTGACGTGCACGACCGATAAGAACCCGACCGGCGGACCGTTTGAGACATGGCGGGTGCCGCGCCATTTCAACTGGGAGTTGTGGCAGGGGCAGACGCCCGACGCCCCGTACATCCCCGAGCGGTCGCATTACACGTTCCGCTGGTGGTATGAGTATTCGGGCGGCAAGATGACCGACTGGGGAGCCCATCATATTGACATCGCCCAGTGGGCGATCGGCAGCCTGCCGGTCGAAATCAAAGGCCGCGCGACGTTGCCCGAAGACACCGGCGGCAACTCCTACAACGTGGCGACCGGCTTCGCGGCGGACATCCGGTACGCCAACGGCGTCGAACTGCTGGTGCGCGACGAGGGCCGCCGCGGGATTATGTTTGAAGGGGACGCGGGACGCATCTTCGTGAATCGGGGCGGCATCAACGGCAAACCGGTCGAAGACCTCGCCAAACATCCATTGCCGCGCGGCGAGTTCACGCTCTACGACAACGACAACCTCGACAGGCCGGAACGCAGGGGCAAGCTCGATGCGATCATCAATCACATGGGCAACTTCTACGACTGCTGCCACTCACGCAAGACGCCCATCTCCAACGTCCTCAGCCAGCATCAAAGCGTGACGACCTGCCATCTCGCCAACATCTCGATGCGGCTGGGTCGGCCGCTCCGCTGGAACCCGGAGGCCGAAGAATTCGACGGCGACGCCGACGCCAACACATGGCTCTCCCGCGAGCAACGGAAAGGCTACGAGATCACGTGAGTGGAGTTCGGGCAGTTGGCTTGTTGGAGTTCAGGCTTTAGCTGGCGTTCTTCGCACTCGCGCAGCCAAGAGGCAAGCGAAGCAGCCTAAAGGCTGGACTCCAGCGAGTCGCGAGCCGCGACATCGGAGGTCACCGCTTTCTCAAGGTGAGAGAGCAGCATCGATTCGCTGTAGGGGCCGTCCAAGATGATCGGGTGCTGCGGGTCGCCGGCAGGGAAGATGACCATCAGCGGGACGCTGATGCTGTTGAACTTGCCCAACCACTCTTTAATTTCTGCATCATCCCGTGTGAAATCGGCATAGAGCGGAACGATGTCGTGCTCATCGACGAAACGGGAGGTCGCCGGCGTGTTCAGTGCGACTCTTTCGTTCGTTTTGCAGATCAGGCACCAGTCTGCGGTGAAGTCAACCATCACCGGTTTGCCTTCGCGAAGGAGCTCGGTGAGCCGCTCGCCGGAGAACTTCTGCCAGGGGAGTTCGTGGTCCTCACCGCCCGTCGCGGCAAGACCGCCATTCTCAGAACTGTCGGTGGTGTGACCGGCGATCATGTCATTTGAGGCTGCGCGGCGGGCATCGGCGAGTTCGGTGCCGTCCTGATACTGGCTCCAGCCGAACCCGCCTGCCACGATCATCACGAGCAGGGCCAGTGCTCGAACGGTCATCTTGCGCGATGCCGGTGAGGAATGATCATACAGTGTGCCGACCATCCACAACGCCAAGCCAAGCGTCAGGAGCAAAACCAGCGTCGGCAGCAGCAACTCCTGCTCCATGGAATTCATCAGCCAGATCGCCGCCGCCAACAGGGCGAAGCCGGAGAATTCCTTGAACCGCACCATCCACATGCCGGGCTTGGGCAGGAATCGGATCGCGTCGGGGAACAGTCCGACCATCAGGTAGGGCGATGCCATCCCCAAGCCCATCACGCCCCAGACCAGGAACACAATGGGCGGCGACTGTTTCACCGACCAGGCGAGGGCACTGCCCATTAGCGGGCCGCTGCAGGGGGTTGCCAGCAGGGTGGCGAAGATGCCGGTCATGAAGGCTCCGGGAAGTCCTTCGCGATGTTCGCTGCCAGCGGAGCCGACCATGCCGGGGATTGGGATTTCGAACACGCCCAGCATGCTCAAGCCCATCGCGAACACGATGGCGATCATGGCCAGGTTAAACTCCGGCTTCTGGAACAGTCCGCCCCAGCCCATTTTGAGGGTGACCGCGAGTGTCGCCAACACGAGGAACACTCCGATCACGCCCAGCGAGTAGCAGACATTGAGCAGCAGCACACGGCCGCGGTGCTCGCCCGCCTGCTGGACGAAGCTCATGATCTTGATCGCCAGCACGGGCAGCACGCAGGGCATGATGTTGAGAATCAGGCCGCCCAGGAACGCCATCAGCAGGTACCACGCCAGGCTCGACTGCTCGGTGTCGCTTTGCAGTTCAAAGTCCAGAACGTCGTCGACGGCGTTGGTCTCGGTCTGCGCCAGTTGGCCGGTCGGGATGAATGATGCGGACATCGGTGACGCCGTGGCGATGTCCGCGGGCCGCTGCAGGCTGCCAAGTGAAAACGAGACCGCCTTCAACGGCATGCAGCTGGTCTTGCAGATTTGATACGCGATCTCGCCGGTGACGCCGTAATCGCCCGGCTCGGCCACCTCGAACGATCGCGTCCAGGTGACCGTGCCGTGATGCATGTTCTCGATGACGTCGTCAAGACCCTCCTGGGTAACCGCTTCCGGCGGATGCACGGGCCGAAAGGCCTCGTCCAGCGGGCGGAGGTTGTCGGTTTCGAGCAGTGCGATTTCCGTGGGGTTGCTGATTTGTTTTTCGTGAGGCGTGAGGCCGAACGTATGCCAGTCGTCTTCGAGGGCCATCGTGATCGCCAGGGTGACGGTCTCCCCCGGCTGTGCGTCGACCGGCGACAGCTCGAACTGCAGCGTGAGCGGATCCGGTTTGGGGCGGGTCGGCCGGACGACATAGCCGTGGGCGAGGCCGACCGCCTCGGCGGCGGGACCGCTGTCGCCCGCCGGTTGGACGGCTGTCGAGGCCGTTTCGGCGGTCTCCATAAAGACCTCGAACGTCTCGGCCAGCGGCGTGCAGGAGCTCGCGTCGCAGACCTGAAACTTGATTTCGCCCGCGATCGAAACCTGATCCGCCGGCGCGGCACCCGTCAATCGGAAACGACGGCTCCAGGTGACCTCGTCAGCAAACTTTTCGATCTCCTGGCTGAAGTCCTCCTCGAACTTCACCTTCGGTTTGTGGTCCGGGACGAACGCATCGCCCATCGGCTCGAGACCGTACAGTTCTGTCACCGTGATTTGCGTCGCACCGCCGAAGGACCGATTCTGCGAGTACGTGTAGGCATCAGCCGGCACGTCGAGGCGAATCGACAGCACGACTTCGTCCCCCGCACCGACGGTTTCCGCCGAAACTCCCGCCGCCGGCACCAATGTGGCGGTCACGGTTGTTTGAGCGGTGCCCTTCTGTTCGCCGAGTAGGTCGTCCGGTCCGGAGAGTAAGTCCTGGAAGTTCTGGGCGAACGCGGTCCCCGTCGCGAGGATTGCGGTTGTTGCCAGTAGCAGCAGCAAAAAACGCCCCCACGATGTTCTGTGTGCCATCTGTTGATGGCCTGTCAGATGGTTCAACATGTGTCGCTCACGTTCTGGGAGGACAAGTTTCCGGCAGAGCCGGCTCGGCAGGAGTGGAGCCTTCCCGAGATTGGAAAGCCGCGTTGTGATGGCGTCGCGCGGGCACTTCGGCAAAATCGTCCGAAACGAGGACGTGCGAACGGTATTGCATGCCGCGCCCCTCAACAATACGAACTATCGGACAAAAACGCAGGCGGGTCTGTGGGGCAAGCCACATTTTATGCAATTCGCGACCGCAGGCCTATCGAAAAACGCTCGCAACCAGAGGAGGGGTGCGTCCGCTCAATGGTGGGGGTGGCTGGGGCGATTTGAAATCGATGACTGGCCGGCCGCTCGGAACTCTGGGGCTGTGGACGGTGAACGAACCGCGTCACGGCCCCAGGGTTCGGACTGAGGACACGCGTCGGTTGCCTCAACAGCGCCCCAGCCACCCATCGACGGCGAACCAATGAGCGGGGCATCGTTTGGCGTCCGTTCGCAGAACGGTCCGGCGACCGGCCAAACGGTCCGTCAGTAGAGACCTGGTGCGGACCACACGCAAACCCCGCTCTATGCGGCGGCGGAGTCCATGCTCAGCCGTTGGGGCAGACGCACCTTGGTGTACCGCTCGCCCTGGGCGTCGTAGAAATAGACGACGTTCTGCCGGATCGTCCAAATGGCGCTCAGCTTAACGCTCCGCGGCCCCTGCAGGTGAAACTGCAGCCCGCAGAGGGTTCCGCCGCGCGTCAGTTCGTAGACCTGTGTCTGGAACTGCTCGTCCAGCAGGTTCTCGCGTTCACACAGCGATGTGTGGACGAACGAACGTAAGTCGTCAACGGTACGGACGGAGTTGAGGCTGTCGGGCATGGGCGTGTGGCGGGCTTGGTCGGGGCGGCGGCACTTTCAGGCGTTCCAAGCCTCAACATCGACGCCGTAAGCGGACGACTTCCGCTCCCGGTGATGCCGCCGCATCGTCCGCACGAAGCTGGCAGTCCGCACAATCGGACGCATGCGTCGCCATGGAATCCGCCTGAAGTCCCGCATGTGAGTTTGCGGTAATTGGACAAAGAATGCGGCCATCATTCTCGCCCGATACCGGTAGGACCGCCTGCTTCTCACCGACCAGCGCGAGCGTCACATCCCGGCTCAATGGGTCATTGCGTAGAACAGGATGTTGATCCCCAGCGGGTAGGCCCACTTCTCGGAAAACTCGTGGAAGTAACGCTCATCGATCCCTTCACGCTCCCAACCGTCGCCGAGGTCTGTGTTATGGCAGATGATCATCTGCAGCCCGCCGTCGTCGTCAAAGTAGGCCCGGTAGTGCGGCGTCTGGGCGTCGAAGCGCTCGTAGGTCTGCCCGGAGTAAAGCCATTGGATTGACGGGATCTGCGGCTTCCTCTCCAAGTCGTAGACGATGTGAAAGATCGGATGCTCCAGCGGCAATTCGACCGGCTCGCGATCTGGAAAGACGCGGCTGATATCCCGAAAGAATCCGTCCCACTCGGCCTCGCCCCAGAAGTCGTCGACGAACACAAACCCACCGTTGCCGATGTAACGACGAAGCGTGCTCACATCGTCGTCGGTCAGTCCCAACCCGCCGCCCGGCTCGACGATGTAAATCATCGGGAAATCAAACAGTCGCGGGTCGGCAAGGTCGAGGATGATCGGGTCGGGGTTCACCTTGAGCGACGTGAGCTGTTGCAGGCGAAAGGAGAGATTCAGGTCGCTGTCCGGATAGTCCGTCGCCCACCGGCTCCAACCACGGTCGGAGTTGTACCGCAGCCGCACAAAGGTGAAGACGTCTTCCGGAAACGCTGGGTCGGTCTCCCAATCCGGAACTCCACTGCGGTCGAAGCCAATGGCGTTGAATTCCCGCGACCTCCTTGGCCTCCCGAACGACGGACCAAACTGGGCCAACGAACTGCCGGAGATGCCCAGCAGCAGCAGCAGTCCCAAAAACCGGCGACCCATGTTCAACCCTCCGAGCGGGAGTTTCGTGCGGTCGTGATCATAGCAAACGAGGATGCCGCCAGCCCAACGACGCAGCGTTCATCAATCGTCTCGCAGGCTCAATTTGGAACGAAACATTGGTAATTCGCCGCAGATCGCCGATCGCGGCAGGGACAGAAACAAGGCCTGCCGGCTGATCGCAGAGGTTGTTGAATCGGCGATCCCGGGGCAGCGGCGTTTCAGCGACCGCCGCACTGGGCCAATTCATTGCAGTGAACGGGGCGATCAGCTAAACCGCACGGGAACGGTTGTCTGGCCAAATTAAAGCGAACACGATGAAAGTCCACCAGCTCCTCGATCACTACGGAATTACCGAAAACCCTTTCGCCCAAGAAGATGCGCAGTCCGACCATGTGTTCCTGAAGCACTGCCTGGAACGGACCCATCATTCGGCGTGGGACAAAATCTACGGGAATCCGCTCGCCCCCTCGACATCGGTCGTCTTCGGCGAGCAGGGAAGCGGCAAGACCGCGCTGCGGATCCAGATGGTCGAACAACTGCGGCGGCACAATCTCGAGCACCCTACGCAGCGGGCGTTCATCATCGAATACGATGATTTCAACAGCTTCCTTGATTCCTTCCGCGAACGGCTGAGCGGACGCCAGCGCAAGCAGGACAAGGCGCTGAAGAACTGGAAACTGTGGGACCACATGGACGCCATCCTCACGCTGGCGACGACCAAACTGGCCGACAGTATCCGTGACCCGGAGTCGGTCGACGAATCTCAGGCCGTGCGACCGGCCGACCTGGCGGAACTCTCGCGGTTGCAGCAGCGGGACGTCCTGCTGCTGGCCGCGTTTTACGATCACAATCGGGACTTGGCCCATCGATCCGGTTGGCATGCCCTGCGGCGGAAGCTCGGTTTCCGCACGTGGAAAACGTGGCGGGAACTGCTGATCGGAATCGTCGTGACGCTCGTGACCGTGGGACTCATCCTGTGGCTCAGCGAGTGGCAAACGCTGCTGCATGGCTGGGTGGCGGCGGTGCTTGTTGCCGGCTGGGCACCGTGGTTGTACCGGCACGTCCGGCTGATGTGGCGCGGATGGAAGATTCGCCGTCAGCTCCGCGTGTTCGATCATCAGATGAACACGCTTCGCAAGATTCTGACCAACTTCGACAGTGCGGAACTCAGCGGTCAGCCCATGCCCAGCATGTCCCGCAGCGACGACCGCTACGGGCTGTTGATGAAGCTGCAAAACGTGCTGCAAACGCTCGGTTTCACCAGCATTGTGGTGATGGTCGACCGCCTCGACGAGCCGCATCTCATCAATGGCTCAGCCGAACGCATTCGCGATTTCCTGTGGCCCATGTTCGACAACAAGTTCCTCAAGCACCCGGCCATGGCGTTCAAAATGCTGCTGCCCGCGGCCGTGTCTCACTATCTGGATCGTCAGGAAAAAGAGTTCTACGACCGTTCGCGGCTCGACAAACAGAACCTGATCCCAGCCCTCGAATGGTCCGGCGAGGCGCTGTACGACATCGCCAACGACCGCATCCGCGCCTGTGCCGAACTCGCCGACACGCCCCCGTCCGTGCAGGATCTGTTCGACGACTCAGTTGGCCGCGAAGAGTTGATTTCCATTTTCTCCCGTCTGCGGGCGCCGCGGCATCTGTTCAAGTTCATGCATCGCCTGTTCGTCGACCACTGCAGCAAGTTCACCGAGGATCAGCCCACCTGGAAGATCGGCCCGACCACCCTGCAACCGACCCTCGCGCTGTTCCTCAAGGACCTCTCCGCCTACGATCAAGGTCGCGGTACCGGCTGACCGGCGATCACCCATACAGCCGCGACGGTTTAGCCGCGACCGCCAGGGAGCGCGGCAGCCGGCTCCCCCATCATCGTTGACGAACGACCATCGCCCGCGGTTTGGCCCCCCCCGAGGACTCAGACAATGAATCGACGAGACGCACTGGCAATCGGCGGCGGAATCGCAGCATCACTCTGCGGCGCGAACGACGCCGTCACCGCCGGCAACGATGCCGGGACACACGGTCGATCGCGCGACTTCGCCGTTCGCTACTGCCTCAACACGGGTACCATCCTTGGGCACGAACTTTCACTGGCCGAGCAAATCGATCTCGCAGCGAAGGCCGGATACGACGGCATCGAACCGTGGACACGGGACATTCGGAAGTATAAAGACGAAGGAGGCTCGCTGCGTGACCTGGGCAAACGGATCGGCGATCACGGGCTCCGTGTCGAAAGTGCGATCGGATTCGCCCGCTGGATCGTCGATGACGAGGACGAACGCCGCAATGGTTTGGAGGACGCCCGCCGCGATATGGAACTGGTCGCCGCCCTCGGCGGGACGCGCATCGCGGCTCCTCCCGCCGGTGCCAGTGGCCAGGACTCGCCCAAGCTCGACCTGTTTGTGATCGCAGAGCGTTACCGCGCCCTGCTGGACACCGGGCAGAAGATCGGCGTGACCCCGCAGGTGGAAGTCTGGGGGCCGTCGAAAAATCTCTCGCGGCTCGGCGAGGCCGTGTTCGTCGCCGTCGAGAGCGGACACCCGGATGCCTGCGTGCTGCCGGACGTGTATCACATCTATCGGGGTGGCTCGGGGTTCGCCGGTCTGGGAGTGATCTCGGGGACTGCGCTGCATTGCTTCCACGTGAACGACTACCCGACCGACCGGCCCCGCGAAACGCTCAACGATGCCGACCGCGTCTATCCCGGTGACGGCAATGCCCCGTTAACGGAGATCCTGCAGACCCTCCGCCGCACCGGCTTTCAGGGGGCGTTGTCCCTCGAACTGTTCAACCGAGACTACTGGAAACGCCCCGCCGAGGAAGTCGCCCGCACGGGGCTCGCGAAAATGAAATCCGCCGTGGCCCACGCCGTCGACGCATCTCCCGTTTAGCGGCACATTTCAACTGTGCCGCGAAGCGGCAAGTGTGTGGCGAAACGTCGGTCGTAGTTCGCTCAGGCGATCCATAGGTAGACGTACCAGTCGATCCAGTCGCGGAACGGCGGGACCCACTCGGCGAGGATCACGAGGGGTTGATAGAACGCCGCGACGACCGCCGATCCGCCGACGAATCGCGAGCCGTACCACTGCCAGTAGAACGGGCCGATTGAGAGGACGTACAGCACGGAGTACAGGAACACCCGCTGAGCGAGAAACCGGAGATACCCGCCCCACGTGTACTCACCGCGTTCTTGCCGATGTGCTGACGGTTGCGACGACGGTAGCGGATCCGCCTGCGGCGACGCAGGCTGTCGCGGTGACGATGGCGGCGTCTTGACGGCCTCGGGCTGATCGCCCTTTGTCGTTTCCGTGGGCGGTGAATCACTCATCGCACTTTCCGTTTCGCGAGATACCATTCCATCGTCGTCTTCATGCCCTCTTTGAAATCGACGCGCGGCCGATACTTGAGTTTCGCCTTCGCCTTCTCGATCGAGTAGTCGAGATTGTACCCCAAGAACTTGACCGTTGCCTGGGACAGCAGCGGTGCGGAGTCGATACCGACCGTTCGCCACAGCCACTCCCAGGCGGTCGCGACCGGTTTGGCGACGCCGAGCGGAATCTCACGGGACGGTATCGGCAGCCCGCCCAGGTCGGCGATCGTCTCGAAGAACTCCCGCTTGGTCACGAGCCGCTCGTCCCGGATGTTGAAGAACTCGCCTTTGAGGTCGTGCCGGTCCAGCGCGAGGAACACCGCATCCACCAGGTTGCCGACGTACGTGTTGTTGAGCACGGTTTGGCCGTTCCCGATGTACGCCGCCTTTCCGGAGCGCATCCGGTCAATGATCCGCGGCAGCACGGCGCGGTCGCGGGGGCCGTAGATGAAGCCAGGCCGCAGGGCGACAGCCGGAATCTTTTCGCGTTTCACGTAGTCGCGCAGCACCTTCTCCGCCTCGACTTTGCTGCGCGTGTAGGCATCAATGCCGTTCGTGCTGGGCCGGGTCGTTTCGTCGGTGCCGTAATGGTCGCCAGCCGGATAAACACCGAGCGAACTGATATGAACGAACCGCTCCAGGGTGTCGGACTCGCGAGCCATCTCAAGAAACGCTTCGAGTCCCTCCACGTTGACTTCCCGGTATTGTTTGATGTCCCCCCAATCGCCAACTTTGGCCGCACAATGAACAACGTGCGTGACCTCGTTGAGGGCCGCTTTGAGCGAGTAAGGCTCCGTCATGCTGCCGTTGACCCATTCGACGCCCCACTTCTGCAGCAGCTTGATGTTGCTCGACGTCCGCACCAAAGCCCGGATGCGAATCCCTTCCTTGCGGGCCCGTTGGACAACGTGGCTCCCCACCAACCCGGTGGCTCCCGTCACCAGCAGCAGCATATTCTCGGTCGCGTTCAACAGCCCGGTCTCCCCAAGAGGTCAGTTCATCGCTCATTTTGCCGGATCGGCCGCATTGCCGAAAGGTCAGGTCCCGGTCCGCCCAGGGCCGTTCAAAGATTGAAGCTGGGCAACCTCGTCACCCGAAGCGTCAGCGAGG
>JAJDEI010000036.1 GCA_029259845.1 Planctomycetaceae bacterium
CGAATCGCCCCGGTCGTCTCAATCGCCGCAATTTCGCAGTGGGCGTACCGACACGGATACACGCCTCGCCCGCACAATCACGATCCAAAGTTCGAACAGGGATCACTCGCCCTTATGCCCGGTACCCGGACAGACTCCTAGAGACATATCCCTAGATACGTCGAGATCTGGCGACGCCGAGCTGACGAGTTTTGACCGCTTGCAGTCAGAGTAATTTTTTTCAACGGGCTGCTAGCGCGGAAGTACGGCCGCGCAATGAGAAGCGCGGCCTAAACCGTCGGCTCCCAGCCCGGTTCGTACTCGCGCTTCCAGTAAGCCATCGCTTCGTCGTCGCCGATGATGTGGCCGTCCTCGGCCCGGCAGTTGAGGGTGCGGCCCGTGCGGTGGGCGATGTTCCCCAAATGGCACAGCAGCGTGCTTTTGTGTCCGGTTTCGATCTCGGCGGCGAGGGACATCGGGGTGTCCTCACGGATGGCCGTCAGGAGATTCTCGATGTGAATGTCCTGATCGTAGTTGCCGGTCGCCTCGTCGATCAGTTTGTCGGCCCGGTCGAAAACCTTGTAATTGCCCTTCCCGTCAATCTCAACGGTCCCTTCTTCACCCGTAAACGAGGCGAAACCGGTCCCGCCCTTGTGCTTGCTGCAACTGAGTCCCGTCCAGGTGATCTGTTTTCTTCCCTCGAATTCAAAGGCGACCGCATGGGTGTCGGGCGTCTCCTGGTCGTCCTCCCAGCGATAGCGGTCGCCGGATGACGTCGCGCGGATGGGATAGTCGACATCGAGCCCCCAGCGGCAGACGTCGAGCGAGTGCACGCCGTTGTTGCCCAACTCGCCATTGCCCCAATGCCACTGCCAGTGCCAGTTGTAGTGACGGCTGTGCTCTCCCTTGAGCACAAACTCCTTGTAGGGCCGGTGCGGAGCCGGTCCCTGCCAGAGTTCGTAGTCGAATTGCGGCGGGACTTCGGCGGCGACCGCGCGGCCAATCGAGGGGCGCAGGCTGTTGTACCACGACTGGGCCAGGTACACCCGGCCGATCACGCCGTCGTGGATCTTTTTGATCGCTTCGATGTAACTCGGCCCGCTGCGGCGTTGGGAACCCATTTGCACGCAGCGATTGTACTTGCGGGCCGCCTGCACCATCGTTTCGCCCTCCCAGGGATTGTGGCAGCATGGTTTCTCGACGTACACATGTTTGCCCGCCTTGCACGCGAGAATCGTCGCCGGTGCATGCCAGTGATTGGGGGCCGCGCACACGAGAATGTCGATCTCCGGATCGTCAAGGATCTGCCGGAAGTCACTGATCGTTTCCGGCCGATAACCAACGTCCTTCGCGACCTCGTCAGCACAGGCCGCCGCGCGATAATCGTCGATGTCGCACGCATACTTGAGCCGCACGCCCTTCCGATGGGTGAAGCTTCGGGCCAACGACCGCCCGCGGCTGAGGCCCATCACGCCGACGACGAGTTCGTCAGCCGACGGTTTCTTCTCTGACTGGGCAAACACGGCCGGGGCAAGCGCGGCGGCAGTCGTTCCGGCGAGCGACGTAGACAGAAAATGGCGGCGGTCAAGGGGCTGAGACATGCGGGATTCCTTCAAGGGCGAGATCACAATCATCATCATTCAACAGACTAACCCGTCAGTCGGTTTGTTGTCGAGCGGACGACTCCGGGGAGTGGCTTTTGTTATACTCACGCCACTGTCCGGCCAATCGATTCACGAATTCCTCGCAATCTCTCAACCACCGCTCGCGGTTTCGCAGTTCACCAAAACAACTCTCACACCCGGGCCATTCAAAGTTTCACTTGGGAGAGGACCGACCGGGACAAGCTCAATGGTAACCCGAAGCGGAAGCGAGGATGCGAACGTGAGTGAGCGATTCGTCCCTCGCTGACGCTTCGGGTGACGAGGTTGCCCAGCTTCAAGCTTTGAACGGCCCTGCCTCTCACACCCGGCCGCTTGCGAAAGTCTGTGAACACTCCTGTCAAACCATCCGACCACCAGATGGCCATAGCAAAAACTCATTCTCTTCCCGAACGGGCATCCGGAGCCGACGGCCACGAACCGGCAACTGCTCCCGATGCGCCGGCGACTCCGCCAATCGGGAGCAGTTTGCGGACGAATCCCTTTTGGGGTTTGGTCGTCCTTGTGGGAATCGCATTCGTCGTGACCTGCCTGATCTGCGTCGCCGCGACCTTGGGCGACCCCCGGGGACCGATGAACCGGTTGGCGCTGTCGTATGGCACGACAGCGGTCGTCGTGGAATCGGCACTGTTGGTTGTCTCCGGTTTGCTGGCGATGACGGTCGACCGCGTCCAGACCCTGCGTCTTGCCCGGATTGAATCGACGCAGCCCGTGGCGACCGACGGCACTCAACAGCAGGAATCGTGAGCTTGTTTCGCACGCCGCGTGTCGACACGCTGACGCGACGAACTCCCCGGACACCCCGTGATGAACACACGCCGCTGAGCCAAGAGCCGCGATGAGCAACGCCGCCCGTGAGGAAATCGAACGCCTTCGCCGTAAGATCGAGCGACACAGCCGGCTCTACTATGTGGAGGCGCGGCCGGAGATCAGCGACCGGGAGTTTGACCGTCTGCTCAAGCGGTTAGAGCAGCTCGAACGGGAGCATCCGGAGTACGACTCGCCCGACAGCCCCACGCACAAGGTGGGCGGCGAGCCGATCGAGGGTTTCGAGACGGTACCGCATCGTCTGGCCATGTTGTCGATCGACAACGTGTACGATGAGCAAGCGCTGTTCGAATTCGACGAGCGGGTCCGCAAGCTGCTGCACAGCGCCGACGTCGAGAAGGCCGACGTCGAGAAGGCCGTCGGTGATGCCGCCGAGGGCATCGCCGAGGAAATCCCCGGGGATGCCGTCGACTACACCGTCGAATACAAGATCGACGGCGTCGCCCTGTCGCTGTTGTATGAACACGGCCGCCTGGTGCGCGGAGCGACCCGCGGCGACGGACTGCGAGGCGACGACATCACCCAAAACGCGCGGACGGTCGGCGGCGTGCCGCTGCGTTTGGAAACCAACGCTCCTCCCGCCGTCCTGGAGATCCGCGGCGAGGCGTACATCAGCAACACCGACTTTGCCCACCTCCGCGCCGAACAGGAGGCGCAAGGCGAGACGCCCTTTGCCAATCCGCGAAACACGACCGCCGGGGCCCTTAAACTGCTCGACCCGCGGCAATGTGCGACCCGCCGCGTGCGGTTCCTCGCCCACGGGATCGGGTATTCCGAAGGGGTGGCCGTCGACACGCACATCGCCTATCTGGCCACGCTCCGGGAGATGGGCGTGCCGACGACGCCCCGCGTCGAAGTCCGCACGGGCATGCCGGCGACGCTCGAACTGGTGCACACAATGATGGAGGACCTGCACGCGCTCGACGTCGAGGTCGACGGTCTCGTGGTCAAAGTCAACGACTTCGCCCTGCGCGAGGTGCTCGGCAACACGTCCAAGAGCCCCCGCTGGCTCATCGCCTACAAATGGGAAAAATACGAAGCGGTCACCCAGGTGGAGGCGATCGACGTACAGGTCGGCAAGACGGGGGCGATCACGCCCGTCGCCCATCTCACGCCTGCCGAGATTGCTGGGACCACGGTAAGCCAGGCATCGCTCCACAACTTTGATGAGATTCAAAAGAAGGACATTCGAGTTGGCGACTCCGTCGTTGTCGAAAAGGCAGGAAAGATCATCCCTCATGTTGTGAGGGTGGAGTTCGAGAATCGACCGCCATCAACAGTTCCGTACGAAGCACCAGAACGCTGTCCGATTTGTGATGCATGGCTCCTCACCGACGAAGGCCGAGACTATCCAAGTCATTCGGAGACTCTGAAACGCCTTCTACATTATCTTCGCCCGTATCCAGAGAAGGGGAAACCCGGCCGTAACGTGAATGGCCTCGGTCCTGAAAAACTGAAAGCTGTCGCTACCGTCGTTCCGCTGGAGGGGTACGCTGATTTGTACCGCCTTTCCGAGGAAGTCTTGGGAAGGGTTCCAGGAATCGGTGCAAGAGCTGCAAAACGAATCCCGCCAGAGATTGAAGCAACCAAGACAACGGGTCTGGAACGCCTGCTTGTTGCATTGGGGATCGACTATGTGGGCCCTTGGAACGCGTCTCTTCTTGCCGCCGAATTCAAGTCGATGGACGCCTTCATCCCAGAAGGTATTGAAGAGTTATCGCATGCCAAGGACATCTTTTCGCGTGTCAAGCACATCGCACCCGTCGTTGCAGAGAGCGTGCATGATTTTTTCAACTCTGAATACGCGATTCGACAAATTGCCGATCTCAAATCTGTCAATGTGTGTATGGAATACCGAGGTCACACCGAACCTCGCCGGTTGGTCCTATGCCCGAATCCAGTTTGTCCGGCGAAGCTCGTCGAAAGGGTATGCCACTTCGTACATCGGAACGGAATGGACGTTGACGGGTTGGGCATCAAGCTGGTCGAGCAACTGGTGGCTGCCGGTTTGCTCACCGGGTTCGCGGACATCTACCGGCTGAAGGATCGTCGGGACGAATTGCTCGCTCTGGAACGCATGGGCGAAAAGTCTGTCGACAATCTTCTGGCCGCGATCGAGGAGTCGAAGCAGCGGCCGCTTTGGCGGCTGATCACCGCGCTGAACATCCGACATGTCGGCGCGAGCAACGCCCGCATCCTGGCCGACCGCTTCGGCACGCTCGATGCCATTCATGAGCAGTCCGAAGAGTCGCTGGCCGAAGTCGACGAAATCGGACCGGTGATCGCGCGATCCGTGCATTCGTTCTTTCACTCCGACTTTGGCGCACGCATCGTCGAAGATCTGCGGGCCTGCGGACTGAATTTTGGTGAACCAATCGCCGAGCGGTCGCCGACGGGGGTGACGGCAGGGGTGACGGGCGATCGGCCGCTGGAGGGCAAGACAATCGTCGCGACCGGCACACTCTCCCGGTTCTCGCGCGACGAGATCAAGGAGTTCATCCGCGCACACGGCGGGAAGCCGTCAGGAAGTGTTTCCCGGAAAACGGATTACGTCGTCGCGGGCGAAAACGCCGGCAGTAAAATGGAGAAAGCGCGGGAACTGGGTGTTCCCGTTTTGGGCGAGGAAGAATTCTTGAGCCTCGTGAGTTCAGGCTCAAAACGGCACACGTAGCTTTCCCGCCGCCCCGTTCGATGGCGGTGGGCTGCGATTGCGGATAACATTCGCACTGGCACAAATAACGGGCAGGGATCGTTACCGACCATCTGTGGCACGTGTTGTTTACAGGCTGGGGGTCGGTGCCCGAATCGAAGGAGGAACGATGTCTCTAGTGTGGCCGGTCGGCCTTTCGCTGACCGACGTCGTCGACGTGGCGGACAACGAAGATCTGTTCGAGATTGTCGACAACGAACGCGTACTGGCACTGTCTCACTTGGGTGCGGGGACAGGTTTTCGTAACGAGGCGGCGATCGTCAAATCGACTGGCGTTCGCGAGCGGCGGATGCTGCGGGTCGGCATGACGGCGTTCGACGCCGCATTCGCTGTCGCCAAGCGGCTGCAGTTCGAGGCCGGTTTCGACTGGAACGAATGCCCGGCGATCGGGCTGTGCCATTCGCACTCCGACGACCGTCATGCGACCGAGTTGGCGGCCGAACTGTGCGATGCGCTGGACATTCGGAAGCCGAAGGTGTTCGCCATCAATTTCGGCTGCACCGGCTATTTGAAATTGCTCAGGCATGCGACCGATGTGCTGGAGCGCAACCCCGGCACTGGAGCCGTGCCGTTGCTGACGGTTGAGACTCCGCAGAACTGGCATGACGCCGCCGACCGGGCTTTCTGTGGGATCGTCTCGGCCGGGGCGACTGGTTCAGTGCTGCGGCGCGGCCCCGGACATCGGCTCAAGCAGGTCGCGTCGCACGCGGTCCCGGTTCCCGAAGCAGCTCGTGAGGGCCGCCCGCTGTTCTGGACGGAATCCGGTGAATACCCCGAGTTCACCGGTGGCATGAACACCCGCTGCGTGATGCGGATGAATGGCGAGGCGGTGTTCATCAACGGCGTGGAACTAATGCTCGACGCCGTCCGCCGTGCGATGTCGGAACTCGACACCACCGGACGCCGCGTGCTGGTTGTTCCCCATCAGCCGAGCGGCAAGATGCTCCGCGCGCTGTTCGCCGTGCTCCGCGACGAATATCCGGACGCCGTGTATCTCAACAACCTGGAACGCTACGCCAACAGCATCTCCTCGACGATTCCGACGGTGCTGGCCCATCTCGACGAAGTTCTCGCCGAGCAGGACGAGCCGCCCGCCCGGCGCGGCGACCTGATCATTCTCCCCGCCGCCGGCATCTGCATGGCTGCCAAATCGACCCACCTCGCCCAAGGCTGGGCCGTGCTGGAGTGGTGATATTTGTCGCTGCGATCTGCTGCGGCAACAAAGTGTGAGACCGGGGCGACCGAACTTTCGATGTTGGACATCCAGAGGGGAAGAAAACGCGGATGAAACAAGTCGCGACAGATCGACGCGGATCAGGATGGGGTAGCGTGCCCGGACGCAGAGTTTCAACACGACGGAGGACGAGATGGTGTTCTTTCTGACACGGTTTTTGAGAATCTCCGTGACGGCATTCCTTTTCTGCCTCACGCCCGGGTTTTTCGCCGTCACGGCAGGTGCGGAGACTCTCGACCTGACGAACGTGGGAATCGTCGGCGTTCGCGATGGCTCCCTGCCTGCAAAGGCCGCCGAGATTCTGACCGATGAGATTGCGAAGCGGACCGGGATTCGCGTGCCGGCATTGCGAGGCGGACCGGAACTGGGAACTCCCACGATCGTGATTCAGACGCTGGCCCAATTCAAACAGGGCCAACTCCCCGGTGGCCTCACACGGCCTCGCGTCGCCGATTCCTATGCGATTTGGGTCGAAGAGTCTCGGACGGCTCCGACCGTGAACCTGCTGGGCTACGACGACCGGGCAACGCTCTACGCGGCGGGCCGCCTGTTGCGACTCATGTCCATGACCAAGGGCAAGCTGGAGCTTCCCGCGGATGTCCGTCTTTCATCGGCACCCGATGTTGCTATCCGCGGCCATCAACTCGGCTATCGCGAGAGAGCCAACAGTTACGACGGTTGGGATCAGAAGCAATTCGAACAATACATCCGCGATCAAATTGTCTTCGGAGCCAACGCAATCGAGTTGATTCCTCCCGCCACGCCGGACCAGCCACGCGGTCCGCTCATGCCGCTCCCTCCTTGGGAAATGAACCAGAAGCTGAGTGCGTTAATCGGTGCCTATGGGCTGGATGTCTGGATGTGGGTTCCGGTCGGCGTCGATGTGAGTCGCCCTCAACAAGCTGTGGAAGAACTCGACCGATGGAGGGCGATGTTTCAGTCCTGTTCACACATTGACCAGGTTTTCGTGCCGGGCGGCGATCCCGGCGATACGCCGCCGGAAGTTCTTCTGCCGTGGCTGTCTCGCATGGCCGCGGCCCTTCACGAAACCCATCCGGACGCGGGCGTGTGGGTATCTAACCAGGGATTCACTCCGGAGCAAAACAATTTCTTTTTCGGCTACTTGCGGACGCACGAGCCGGACTGGTTGGAAGGGGTCGTTTTCGGACCTTGGGCGAAGCATTCTCTGGCCGAGGCCCGCGCGCGGACGCCGCGGAGATTTCGCATCCGTCGCTACCCGGACATCTGCCACACGCTGCGCTGCCAGTACCCGGTTCCCGATTGGGACCCGGCTTTCTGCCAGGCGCTGGGCCGCGAACCGTACAATCCTCGTCCACGGGCGATGGCCCACATTCACAACTCAATGGCGGCTCTGGCCGACGGGTTCGTCACCTACTCCGACGGGATTCCCGACGATGTGAACAAAGTTATCTGGAGCGCGGGCGGTTGGGACATGCAACAGAGCGTTGAGGACATTTTGATCGAATACGGCCGTTATTTCATCGGTGACGAGCAAGGCGAAGCGGTCGCGCAGGGCTTGCTCGCACTGGAAGACAACTGGAGGGGGCCGTTGTCCTCCAATGAGCGCATCGAGAAAACGCTCGCTGACTGGCGGGAAATCGAACGGCAACTTCCCGAAGCAGCACAGACGAACTGGCGTCTGCAACTGCCGTTGTTGCGGGCGAATTACGACGCCTACCTCAAACAACGGCTCATTCGGCATACCCAAATCGAACAGGAAGCGAAGACGCGGCTCCGTGAAGCGGCGAACATCGGCGTGAAAGCAGCCGTTGCGCAATCACGCCAGGTGCTGGCCGAGGTCGACAAGGATGACACCGCCCAAGACCTGCGCATGCGGCTGGTCGTGTTGGGAGAGTTGCTTTTCAACAATATCAGCCTGCAATTGGACACGCCGAGGTACGGGGCGTCGAATCCGGAGCGCGGTGCCGTGCTCGATTTCCTCGACTTTGAGCTGAACGACCGTCCCTGGCTTGAGGCCCAGTTTGCCGAGATTCTCGAGCTCGACAGCGAACAAGAGCGACTGCGACGAATCCGGCGAATCCTCGATTGGGAGGACCCCGGTCCGGGTGGCTACTACGACGATCTGGGGCACGTCGGCCGGCAGCCGCATTTGCTTCCTGTCATGCGCAAGAATAGCTGGAATGCCGACCCCGGATTTGTGAGCACGCCGCAGTCAGAATTCGGCAACCGAGTCAACAGGGATCTCTTGAAGCTCAATGACGGAAAGCTCTCCTGGTCGAATCAGGCGGAAACGTTGTTCGGCACGCCGCTCCGGATGCGGTATACCGATCTCGATCCCGAGGCGACGTATCGCTTGCGCGTCACCTACGCAGGGCGGTTCCATGCGACGATGCGGCTGCTGGCGGACCAGCGCTATGAAGTCCACGGCCCGCTCCCGCAACCGTCTCATCCGTGGCCGGTCGAATTTGACGTCCCACGATCCGCGACCGCCGACGGCGTTCTGGATTTGCAATGGGAACTCCTGCAACAGCGCGGCTGCCAGGTCGCGGAGGTCTGGCTCATCAGGCAACCATAGCCGCGGTTCCCGCCTCACCGAGAGGCCGGGCCGGACCAATGGGAAGGCCCGGACCGGTAACCACAGGGCCGTCCGCTTCGCTCCTGATCCTGAAAATATAGGAAGCCGGGGCCTTCGGGGTTGTGACATTCGGGTTATTGACTGATCCGAATGTTCCCCTCAGGAGACCCCGGCATGACGGAATACGTTATCTCATTGGGCGTATATTGTGCGTTCTCGGAGATGGCCGTGGTGAGGGGAACCGGAAAACTTGTGGCACGGGATCGCTGCGAGACCAGTGTCCCGGCGCTGGTGAAGATGCTTTCGGCGGTCCGGCGGTTCGGCGGCCGAGGCGGCTGACCTTCAA
>JAJDEI010000037.1 GCA_029259845.1 Planctomycetaceae bacterium
CGTCACTACAACGCGATCGGCCGTCATCCGACTCTCAGACCCTCAACGCCCGACCATCAATCAACGACTTACGACAAACTCCGGCTCGAAAAAACTTTCAGAAACACCGATTTCCCAAATCACTGGGGAACTTGGGCTAAGTCGCAGAAAAAAGCCCCCGGAGTCTCGCCGATCTCTCTGGGAGGGCTCTGTGAGGGTGAATGTCGAAACGATGAATTCGACAGTCGAGCGCCGGACAATCGGCGCTCGCTCGATGTGGCCCGATGCGCTTTGCGGCGTTGCCGTTTATGGTTGGCTGGCTCTGTCATCGCTCCGGCCCGCCGCCCGCCTCACTTTAGTTTCCGCCGTTGACAACCCTCCGCGGAGCCTCAAATTCGTGGCGGTCCGCTCGTCACGGTGCCGAGATTTCATGGGACCGGTTGGGCCTTGGAGGGGCCCAGTCGGGGCCCGATTCAGCCGGGCCGACATGGACGCCCGAAATGTTGCTGGATTCAAGGCCCCAAAAGTGGCTGCTGAAAACGAGCGCTCGATCGAATTCACCGTCAGTCGTATTCCCCAGCGCAGACGCGGAGAATCGGAAGATGTCAGCGGCTCCCCCGGTCGTGTGGCCGACGTGAAACGAACCTCGCGCCGAGAGATAAATTCTCGAATCGGGACCGACCGACACCGCATCGACGTCTTCAGTGGATTCCGTGGCTAAGCCAACGTCGTCGCCGTCAAAGTACATCGACCATTTGCCACTCGTTTCGTCTCCAAGCTGTTCGGGCGAGAACGCAAGCAGGTCTTCGTCACGTCCTTTGATTTCATCAACAGTGGCATCCCCGACCGTCGACACAATGATCCGCCCGTCGGGGAGCACATCCAGCGCGTCGATGTCCTCATCGTCGGTGGTCAGTCCGACGTCAGTGCCGTCAACGTACATGGAAAACGTGCCTCGCGTAACTTCTCCAAGATGCACGGCTGAGAAGAGCAGCACGTCGGAATCATCCACCTCCCCTGTCAGTCCGGGGAGCGCATGATCGGCGTCCACCGTAAACCCGTTCGAGAAACTGATCAGCACCTGGCCCGGGGAGAGGATGGCGAAGGCGTCAATCGTCAGCTTGCCGGCGCCGACATCGGATCCGTCGAAGAACCGGGCCAGGTCGTAGCCACAAAAGGCGATGATGTCCTCGTTGCGAATTCGCAAGCCATTGACCGTCGCCGACTGTTTCAGTGAGAAATAGAGGGAGGCCGTGTTCAGCACCCGCAGATCATCCTGCGGCTTCCTTGGCGGCGTGTACGTACCGGGCCGGCAGTGGCGGCAATGGGCGCCCCCGCCGCCCCAAGGCCAACAGTGCGAAACGCGCTTGCGGCCAATCAGCCGTTCGAGCACGAGCCATCGTCCGTCCGGATCGGGGCCGGGGCGCCAACTGATGACTTTGTCACAGCACGGATCGCCGGCGATCGGCCGGGGGCCGTACCGCTTCCGATCACATTCTCCCCAGCGGCATTGTGAGCCGGGCGGAACTTCGGGCGGATAGTCCAGAGCACTCCCCATCAAAGGAACGCCGCCGATGATGTTGCGTCCCCGGTCGATCACCGGAACGTGGCAGCCCGACGGCAACGCAGTGCCGGCGACGAGGAGCAACACGCACAGTCTTGCGACGCGCCCAGTCCGCCTTGGTACGGACGAGTCGCGCAGCGGCGTCCCCTTTCGTGCGCCGGAGCGGCGCCGAGGAAGCAAGATCGGATTCGGAGAAGGCCTAGTCACGCGAACTCAGAACGCAATCTGATATTGGGTGCGGAACATCAATCCCTCGTCACCAGCGACGAGGTTCAAGGCGGAGGCCGAGATCGGCGCGCCGTCGTAATAAAACAGGTCGAACTGGAGCTTGGCGTTGTGGCCGCGAAAATAGAAGTTGATTCCCCCGCCGTTCTCGGCGGCGCTGTTGTCGTACCCGCCGGGAATCGGCGAAGCCGATCCGCGGCCGTGCGAAAACACAGACGAATGCCGTGCCACCAACTCGACCTTTTCGGTGATGAAATATCCTCCCTGGACATAAAACCCATGCGTAAAGTCATTGAATTTGTCGTTGCTGGCGAAGCGAACGCGATTGATCACCCGGAACAGGTATTCGCTATGGAGGCTCCAACCGCAGTGCTTCCAGTCCGCTTCCACCCCCGCCAGCCACAAGTCGTACTCGCGTTCGGCGCCCGGCAACTGGTCCATCCGAAAGAACGGCCGATCGGCGGCGACGTCTGAGGCGAGCAAGAATGCGGGCGAGGCGTCGAACTCCTGCGAGGCGCCGCGCTGGCCGCGCCGCGTGCGCCGCGTGAAGGCAAACGATCCGCCCACCCGCAACGCCTGGAACGGGCTGAGCTGATTGTCGCTTTCGCCGGGCTCGTAGTCGCCGATGATCGTTTCGTGGATACGGGCGGCGAAGCCGAGGTTCGTATCGAGTTCGGTCCGCGGTCGATTGCCGGCCGTGCCGAAGCCGTTTATCAGGGCGAGTTCATATTCGACCGGGCGGTAGTTGTGCGAAAACCTGCCCAACAGCCCGAGGCCCGTGTTTCGGCCGAGGTTGAACACCACGCTCGTGAGCGAGCGGTCGACAAACTGCAGCCGCTTGCTCGACTCCGCGGTCTGCCGCCCGAAGTTCGTTCGCCAAAATCCCGCTCGCAGGGAGGTACGGTCTCCCCAACCGATGCCCAGCGCCTCCTGGAGACGGAGTTGCACAAACGCATGCAGCAGCGCACCGTCGAACGCGGTTCCTCCCGCGCCATCGGAATCCCAGTCTGTGCCGATGTTGTACTTGAGGAACTTTTCATAGGCGAAGCCCCGAAAGCCCAGACGCACACGTTCCAATTCAAATTCGTTGAGTCCGGCATTGCGGAACGGTCCGTTGTCGTCAAACAGACTGTACCGAACCTGCAATCGGCCGTTCACCGTTAAGGAGTAACGCTCCTGATCCTCCGGAGTGACGAGAATGCCGCCTCCATCGTCATAGGCGCGATCGCCTGTTTCGGGATCGGGCTGAAACACAGACACCATCGGCGACACATCAAAGGCCGCAATGGTCGGTTCGTTTGCCGTGCCCTGCTGCGCAAACAACAATGCCGGCCACAGCCATGCGAGCCACAAAGGCGCACCGGTCCTCAGAAGCCGACGCAACGCTGCGGCTCGGCGCAAACGGATGCTGCGAGTGGCGATGAAGGATCGCAATCGAATGAACTGTGCCGTGGAAGGAGAGAGGAGGGGGGCCTCACGGGCGGCCCGGCAGTGAGAGGAGGAGCGAAAGGTAGGCCATCTCCGGATTGACATCAACCTCAATGTTGTGCGCCGGCCAGAACGCCTGTGGAAGCAATCCCTTGGAACAACAGGAGATAGGGCGTGGAACACCTCGCCGGCCGCTGTTGGCGCGGTACGCCCACGCGCCGTTCGACGGCACGTGAGGAAATACGATCGTCCCGCAACGACGGACGGAACGTCAGGCCGCGCGGGTCAACGAGCCAGCGCGACTTCCGATGCCGGGCCCATAATCTCTTGGGCGGTCTCGTCAGGGAGAAGAATCAGGGCGCGTGACCCAAGGAACGCGACGAGTTCGCGCAGGCACGCGACGGTCGCATCCGATCGCGGAAAGTTTTCCACGAGCACAAATCGCGGCTGACTCACGGCGGCCCGAACGACACTGATCAGGACCATGTCTTCCGCGCTGAGGCGGCTGCCTCCGACGCCCGCTTCCCGGTCCAGCCACAGTCTTGCCCCGGCACGGCCGTCGAGAAAGCGCTCGACGATCCGCTCGCGCTCGCGCCGACCGAGGTGCGGCGCCGCGAGACGAATGTTGTCCAGCACGGTCCCCTCAAAGATCGCGGGTCGCGAGGGAACCCAGGCCGTCGCCTGACGAAGGCTCTGGATCTGGACCTCGTCCAGAGGCTGATCGCCGACAACGATCCGACCGCCGCTCGGCCGACGAAAGCCCAACAGGCACTCGTACAATGCGTCGACATCAACGCGATCGTCGATGGGGAAAACGCCCGGATCCCGGCAGTCAAAATCCAGAGGGTGATCAGCAGCGCCGATCCCGGAACTCGAGAACACCAATTTCTCGATTCTCAGTGAGCAGGATTCCGGAGAAAGCTCAGGGAGACCGGAGGAACGGCCCCGTTCCGCGCGGCGTTCAAGCAGCTTCAGGATTCGCTCGATGGAGACATTGGCTTTCTGCCGCACGACCACCGCGTCGTTCAGCCGGTGGACCACCACAGCGGCATGGGCCCCCAGCCAGGCGAAGGCGATGAACTGGCCGATCTCAAGACCCTGCTGCCACACCAACCCAATTCCCACGCCCAGCGTCAGTGGGATGCTTAAAAACGCCAGAAGCTGGCCGGTGCCCCGCAACACGGCCGCCTGTCGGTCCCGCGCTGTGTTTAAATCGGCAATGTGGTCAACAAGGCTGCGCGTGACGAGACGGTTCTTGCGATGCCGGTCAAACCATTTGGCTTGCCGCAGATTCGCAATCCGTGATTCGACGTGTCCTGTGAATTTCGCCTGCGTCTGCCGCGCCTCTCGGGTGAGATCGAGCAACGGGTGCGCCATGAAGCGCGACGCGGCCCACAGCAG
The DNA here is from genome assembly GCA_029259845.1 of Planctomycetaceae bacterium. Classification (GTDB taxonomy): domain Bacteria; phylum Planctomycetota; class Planctomycetia; order Planctomycetales; family Planctomycetaceae; genus JAHBXU01. The sequence continues at coordinate 4,598 of JAJDEI010000037.1, forward strand.
TGCGATCGGGATCAACATGACGAAGGCCAGCCGCCAATCGATGACCACCATCGTGGCCGCGAGCACACCCAGAACAATTCGGTCGGCCAGGATCGACGGCGCAGTCCGTGAGACCCAGGTGCGCAGCGCATCTGAGTCGCCGATGAACCGTAACAGCACTTTTCCGGGACCCCGGCGGTCCACGTAGCGACACGGCATGCGGAGGATGTGCTCGAACATCTCCTGACGCAGGTCGGCCACAAGCGCGTGTCCGCACCGACCCGCCCAGGCGACAAACAGGAAACTGGATGTTGCACGGAGGATTGCCACCAGGACTCCGGCGGTGACAACGAGGCCGAGCAATTCCTCCGGAGACAGCACACCTCCCCCGATGTGGACACTCCTGCGATCGAGCAGCGGGTGCAGTGCGAATCTCAACAGCACAGGCAAGGAGATCGGCGTCAATCGCATCACGAGCGCTGCGCCAGCCAGCTTGCGCGTCGTCGTCCGCTGGGAACCGAGCACACATTCCAGCGTCGCCTCAGCACGTGGCCGCCGCTTCCGATCTCGCGATCCGTTCGGACATTCCGGAGCGGAGACGGACTTCCCGTACTTTTGGGTAATAGTGTTGTTGCGCGGACGCATGGGGGACTTCACGTCGATGCAAACATCGTGAGAATATGGGGTGACAGGAGATCGTTGGCACTGACGCAGGGCACCGGCACGACGCTGCGAAGTTCCTCAGTGCTGAGAGGGCTGGCCGTGGCCGCACCCGAGACGAGCGTAGGGGTCAGTCCCCATTGCTCGCGGAGGAACATCAGGCAGGCCGGGGCTGCCATCGCATCTTGAACGGCAAGACAGACGTGGTTGAGAAGCGACTGCTTGACCAAATAGTCAATCACCTTTCTCGTCTCACGCTGCACAATTCCGTCAGCGATTTCAAGGACCAGCACGTCCGGATTGTCCGCCGTGAGATGACTCAGCAGAGTCTGACAGATGCTTTCCAGATCCTCGCGGGACTTGCGTGCTGTGGAGGCGTGCCCCGCCCACGTAAAATCAACGGCCGTCCGGGCGCCGGAATCGAGCATCATGTTGATGTCTTTGACGCACCCGGTCCCGGTGAGCTTGGCGGCATGGACGGCCTTGCCAGCAAGCGTCAGCCCGTGAATCAGGCTGGAGGCCAAAGTCGTCTTCCCGGCATCCATGGACGATCCGAGGACGACGATCGTCTGCACACACTTGATGTCCGCGGATTGAGGGCGCAGGCCGTGATTGCGAAGGTTCAAGACCGATCCATCCTCCTCCGCCAAATAACCGATGGGCTCAAGGATAGTCGGTTCAGCAAAGCGGTCCGGCGCAGAAATCACGCGCCCGCAGACGCCCCCCTGGCTGAGCATGTGGTATTCGTTCTGGAGCGGCGGTACTTCACCGTAGAACTGCCGAGTGGCGTAACGCCAGCCAAAGGCCACTCCCAGCAGGTCGCCCACGTACAAAGAGGCTTTGCGACCGGTGTCCAACTCGATGCCGGCGTGTCGGCCGATCTCCCGGATGCGAGCCACCATCACGTCGTCGGGTTTCGGGTGCGACATCATGGGTGCAATGCGATCCTCCAAATCGCGGTAACGCGTCGGGCGATTCTTGATCATCCGAGTCGCGCTCCCCCAGGCGATGGGAGTATTCGGATTCAACGGTCCCGCATCATAAGCGCGGAATTCGTCCGATTTTTCTGTGGGGAGGATGTCCACGTCCCACTTTGAATCATTCAGAAATGATTGCCGATTCAATGTGTCGACCATGATGGTATGCCTTTTTTGAAAGATTGTTTGAGCAATTCGAAATCGGGAGATTCCGTTTCAGGGCAGTTCTTGCGTGCGACGAAAAAGCATCGACTTTCGTGCGGACATGAACGTCATCAGGATTTCTTCCAAGAGCGGACAAAAAGGCAATTGGATGAGACCCGCCCGGATTTGACGTCTCGTCGAAGACGGCTCCGGCGCGCGAAGATATCCGATCGGACCTCCGGCCCAATCATTACGCTCGGGAACCGACACGGGAGCGCCGACAAGGGACCGCCGACGAACTTGCTGCGTCCGCGGGACCGCGTCTAAATGAGATAGACGCTACAGCTTGCGTGCACATTCAGCGTCACAGCGCCTGCGACCGCCATGCGTCTCGCAACGACGCGACAGGACACACGTGAGGCATCGGGATCCGCCAGGCTCAGCGGTTGGCACGCGACACCGTCAAAGCCGTCACACATCCATCCCTTGTAATGCGTTTCGCTTGGCGACGAAGAATCGGGATCAACGTACTGATTGCCCGGAATGGGCGGTGTCGACGTCGGATCTCCCCCCTCGGAATCCGCCGCAATGGACCAGCAGCACAGATGGAAGTGCAATCCGGTTGGCTGTGGATCCTCTGCGCGATGGGAGACACGCAGATGGGGCTCAATTCCGCGAGGGCTCAGCCACTGATGCGAATGAAACCACGGAAAAGGCACGCGTCCAACCACAAAGATCAGACCGAAGACCAACAAATTTCTCAGGAAGCGTCGCCGAGACGTCATCGTTAATGGTGCAATTAAATGCGCCCGCTTTTCACTGCACATGGCTCACGGCTAGATTCTCGACATTGAAAGTCGTTTCGTCAAGTCCCAAAACCAAAGTGGTCGGGTGGTTTTGACGAGGGTGCACGCGCGGATTTCGGCGGTTTGGTTTTTCAGGCGGTTTGCCGGTAGGTTTTCCATGGGTGGCTGTCCATCAGCGAGCAGAGGCCCGCCAGGCGGTTGACGCGGCGGACCCGCCAGCGGGCACCGGTTTGTTTCAGGCGAGGGCCGATCAGGTTCTTGCAGCCCCCTTCGACCTGGCCACTGCCGATGCCTTGGCCGCGCGCCCGACGCTGGGCGTCGTGCAGGTGCTGGTGGTGATTGGACAGATCGTTGCGCAAGCCCTCGACCGCGGTCTGCCGAGAGCCGCTGCGGCTTTCGGCATCCTGCCCAAGCAGTTGTTCGATCCCCGGCCAGCCGGACGTCAGCAACGTGGAGCGGGCCCGGTCGGTCCAGACGGCGATGTCGGCCTCATTGTCAGACAGCGTTTTGCTCAGGTCCGAGAGATGCTGCCAGGCAGGAAAGATGCCCAGCACGCCGTCGGCTCCCGGCAGATGTTGACGCTGTTCTTCCCAGATCCGCTTGGCTCCACAAGCAAGAGAGGACGCGGGCCCCGTCGGCCAGCACGGTGATCGCCGAAGCGTCCAAAACGCCAAACGTTTCCGCCGCGCTTTCCAGCGACGGCCCAACTCCTCGCACCTTTCGATGGCCGCAAACGCCACGCGGACCTTGGGCCGGGGCAACGTCCGCGACTTTTCGACCACCTAGGCTCGCTCGTGGAGACTCACTTCGAGCATTTTGCGAGTCAACTCGCGTCCCGGCTCGACCGCCAGCCTCTCGCACACGCTGAGCACCGTGCCATCCGCCACCGCATGGCCGGCCTTGTTGAGTTCCTGGAAATTGAGAATCGCCTGCTCGGCGAGCAACCGTTCCTCCGGCGTCACATCATCCCAATTCATCCCTGGACATCGGCCTGTCTCCTGATTGAAACGGGTCCCAGAAAACAGCCAGTCTAACCCGCCCTACCCAATCAAAGCGCGAGTGCACCCCAGTCTTGGGGTGCATCCGCGCACTGGTGGGGGGGTGGCTGGGGCGGTCTAACACCGATGATGAGTCAGCCGCTCGGAACTCGGGGGCTGTGGACCGTGAACGAGCCACGTGACGGCCCCAGTGTTCGGTCTCAGGACGCGTTTCCGCTGCCTCAACAGCGCCCCAGCCACCCTGAAATGAGCGAGCACCACCATCGAACGGATACACCCAAGATCATTGGAGACGCCTGCGACCTCGACACGCTGATCTGGGTCAAATCGCCCGATGCCAACCTACATGCGCAGCTCGCAACAGTCGGCCCGGTCAATTCCGGCGAGTCGGCAGCGACACTTGTTGCCTTCGTCGATCGCGACGTCGCGGACCGATCCGACGCAAACCCCTCGACAGCAACAGCCGACCGCAGGACGCGGGCGCCGAGCAGGCGACTTCGCCAGCATCAACCCCGCCAAGTCATGTGACGCGGTGCGAAAAGCGGTGCAGCAGGCAAGGGAGCCGTGAGGAATTGAGCCGCACCGGACAAACCGAAGACAAACTCCGATTTTCCGCAAGAGGCCGCCATCAACAGAAATCTGCAGTTCGGCAGAGTGGGCGATACAGGACCACGGTCTCGCGCCTCCCACGCTTTGAAAACAGCATCTTCCGGTCGGCAGGTGGCACAATCGGTGGCACGCTCTGCTGACCCTGGCCTGGCAATGGTTTGCGCCGCTTGGCCGTCTCTGCCCGACGCGAGCCAGCGAGCCATCATCGCAATTTGTCAGGCCCCCCACGCTCGCGTCTCCCGTCGACCCACGCCCTCCCGTGACTGATGGGACGTTCCGCCAGCGGACGCAACACGGACGATTCTGGGCGACCTGGCGCGACGTTGCCCATGCTCACGGCAAGCCGCCATTCGACCGGTCGCCGCATCCTGGTAGAATGCAGGCTCAGCGGAGTCCTTCCGCAACTGCCAGCATCCCGCCACCGCTGGCCATCGACCAAATCCCCTCCAACCGTCCGCCTGCATCCGAGCCGCGACGACTCGTGTGCCGGCCCCGCCCTTCCCACCGTCGCACAACCGACGAAAGCTCAGCCCATGCCTACCGCCACCCAGACCCTGCTCACCGTTCAAGACGTCGCCGCCGAACTGAATGCGTCACCCATCATGGTGCAACGTCTGATCGCGTTCGGCGTCCTCAAGGCAACGCAGTTGCGCGACGGCAGCATCCTCTCGTTCCGAGTCACCCGGCCATCGCTCGAAGCCTACATTTCTGCCGGCTCGCCGCGATTCACCCTCAACCCCGGTGCGGAGCATTTCGTCGGGGCCCGCCCCTACGGCTGGTTTGACGACAAGGACATCCGATTCCTGTCTCGGCTCTTCGAGAAAGCTGTCGACGATCGGCTGGCGTCACTTCTCCCGGACCCACAGGAGCGGCTCCCCGCCGGCCTCAAAGCCGACCCAAAAGGCGGGACGTTCCGCAAGGTTGAGATCGCCGTGCCGGCATCGGACATTGACGAACTGCTGACGATGGCCGTGCCGTATGGTTCGCGAGTCTTGCCAAACAAGAGCTTTCCGGGACGAACGAACTTCGATGCGAGATGGGCAGACGCGTGGCTGCAGGAGCGGTTTTGGAGCTTCCTGCAGTCGACCGTCATGGAAGCATCCGACGCCTCAACGCCGCTCGGAGTCGCGGCGCTTTATCAGCTTCCGGAAACCTTCAACCGCCTCATCGACGATGCGTGGTCCCGCCTCCAAAACGGCCGAATCTCCCAAACGAAGCGGTACCACTTCACGTTCACCGAAGAGCGGTACCGGGACCCGAAGGCCAATCTTGTCTCCGCAGCCGAAGCGGTCCAGACCATCGAAGTTGAACTCAGTCTGAAGGTCGACCGGATCGCCGCCGGTGCCAAGGCCCGCGTCGTCCAGCGTGCGCTTTGAGCGACTCCCTGCGGTTCGGTCTTATGAGGCTGGCCGAACCGACGCGTGCCGCTTCCTGCCCTCGTCGGTGCACGGAATGCGGCTATAGGGCCGGCGGAGTTAGGTTGGTCTTCTCCGCCGGCTTTTGTTCACCCCTGACGGCAACGATGGTCTGCCCGTCGCCGACCACAAGCGAGGCCCCATGCCCAAAGCGAAACCGAAACCCGCAAAGCCGGCGACGAAACCCGCAACGACCGAGACGCCGACGGGGCCGGAGACGTCCTGCAAAAAGTGCGGCTCGACGGAACGCATTGACCTCAGCACAGAAGAACGGGAGATTCGGACGCAGGTCAAAGGCCGGCCAATCACGCATGCAATCTGGCGGCGCTCGGTGTGCGCGAATTGCGGCCAGCATCGTCGCGAACTCTTCCACGAAAACCGCGACGCTGCCACCGGCGTCCGGTCTTGAATCGGCAGCTCTCATCATTCAAGCTCAGCCCCATCCCCACCGTCCGAGTTGCCCATGATCGACTTCGAGCACGCGGCGGAAATCCTTCAGCCCCAAGTCTGCTACTCAATAGCGGAGCTGAATTCACTCTTGCCCGAACTGTCATCGGCCCAGCTGATCGAAGCCCATAATCTCGGCCAGATTCCCCGCTCACTCGGCGAGGGAATCCAGTTGCACTTTCTCGGTGCTGACATCGTCGATTTTGTCCAAGCTCACCAGGACCAGGACAGCCAGCCATCAGTTCGACGGCACACGCGGCACGCCAGTCGTGTCGAGCGAAAGAACGGTCGCTTTCTCGCGGACGATTGAAGGCAGCTCATTCACGGCGGCTCATTCACGCGCCCGCCGAGAAACGACCCGCGTCCGCCGGTAGACCGGCTTCCCGACGAACGGTGTCTTCGCGGCCGCCGATGCCGCTTCCCGCGTCGGATGCCAGACGTAGCCGTGTACGTCTCCAGGCAACCAACCGAATAGCGATCGATGCGCTTCCCAACTCCATTCGAGATCATCGAACGGTAGAAACCTCTGCTCACTCATCGATCCTGTCCTTTCGCCTCACACTCATCACGGCGGGTCTCAACCATCCATTTATGCGTCAAGTCGGCGAGCGCATTCTCCGGATCGTCTCCCCTCCAACTCACACAGCGGCCCCCGGCATACAGTGCCCCAACCCAATTGTCCGCGTCCACCTCCAACACGATCTGCGTGCCGTGCGGCAGCGCCCGTTTGCAGAAATCTCCACATTCGCTCATCGGTCCGCCTTTCAGTTCGAGAAACAAAACCCATCCGCTATCTGGGGGGGCAAGAATCCCGTGCCAAACGGCAACAATCCGCATCCAGACGTGCACGACGCCCGCAGCTGATTCACGCCGGCACATTCACCGATGTGCATTCACGCGACGCCGGCCGGGACGCTCGCCCGCCGTCGGTTCACGACTGGCGAAGCACGCTCAATCGCTCGAGCAATCACGCAGAACGGGTCGGCCGCGTCACGCTCGGCATGGCCCAAGCGGCCGACATCGTCGCCAGTGTCGATGACGGCCAAGCTGCAAACGTCGGCCAGCCATTCACGCGAAGTCGCCCGGTCGCCGCCGGATGAATCGGCGGAATCCACCGCCGGCATTTGCCGCGTCGGGGACCCGGGGAAAGCCAATCCGCTTAACTGGGGTGCAGAATCTGACCGAACGGCAGGCGGGGAGAAAGAAAGTGTCTCCAAAACCGGCACTGTTCCCTACGGGAGGTTCGGCAGGCCACCCCCTCGAAAAAGAACCTACGGCATCCGAAAGGCGCGGATTCCGGCCTGCAGGGACGCAAGTTTCCGCGTCGTCGGCAGCCCAACGAGACGGCGCGGCCGGCTCGTTTGTTTCGCCCTTCGCTTGCATTTTCGTGAGCGAACGGGTGCAATGCAAAAAGACGCCGACGCCGGGTGCGCTAACACCCGACGCCGGCTGACCACAACCGTCCACCGAAGGGACAGATCGTGGCTGCCCGGATTCTGACAACGTCGCTCCCGTCGGTCCATACTCCGACGCTCTTTCTCGCGACGCGGGCCTCCGCTCAAGCAACCGCACGGATTCTCCGCGCGGCTTCCGTCTCCGAGGCGAGTTGTGACCGCAGTGACGCGGGTATGTCCCCGCTCAACGTCCCTCTCAACGAAAGGCTGCACAGATGCCCGCTTCCTTCCCCCGCTTCATCGCTTCTCTAGGACAGCACGGCGACGGTCGCAACACATTCGCTGCCGTTTCTCATCTTCGCCAGATGCTTGGCCGCGAACCGCGGTTCAGCGACCTGAATGAACGGAAGCTCTCCCGACTGCTTTGCGAATTGTCGGCGTCGGACCGCAAATCGCGGACCGTGCTGCGGTATCAGAAGGCCCTCATGGCGATCTGCGTAGCAGCCCACAAAGCCGGGCGGATCAAGCGATTGCCCGAACTGCCCGTCATCCCACAGCCGACGGCCACAGAGTCGCTGACGAGCGAACAACTCAGCCTGTTGTTCGCCGCTGCCCGTCATACGAAGGGATACTCCGGCTCGGTCCCTCTCTCGGCGTTTCTCCCGGCACTGTTTGCCCTCACGCTCGACACATCAGCATCTCTCAACACCCTGATGCGGGCCGAGCAGGATCGGTTTGACGGTCGGCTGGGCGTACTCAAATTAGACGGACAAACCCACCGGTTGCAGCCCAACACGATCGAAGCCCTGAAGGCAGTTGTTCGGTTCCGGGAGGACAGGCTCTTGCCCTGGCCGTTTGATGGACAACGGCCGCCTTACTCGCGTCTGTATCGCACCATTCGGGAGGTTGCCCATCAGGCTGATATCGGCCGCCGCGTACAGATCATCCGCGCACTCCGGCGGACGGACGCGGTAGCGATTCAACAGATCGACCAGTTCGTCCAGTTCACGCCGCGATCGGGAAGCTCGCGACGTCGCTCAACCCCGCGTCCGCAGCGCTATTACCGGCTGCAGCCGCTGAGCGACGAGCGGACGTTGATGAACGTGTTCTCGCGTTCGTTCGAGCGTCTGCAACTGGTCGATGCGGCCGAAGCCTCGGCCGAAAAGTACAAGTGCGTGATCAATCGGTTTTCATGGTATCTGGCTTCCGAGGCGACACTGGAGAACCTCACCGACGATACGTTGCAGGAGTTTTTCGCATGGCTCAAAGCGGCCGGACGGTCAAACGCCACAATCAACGGCTACCGAGCGTGCCTGCTCGCTTTGTGGCGGCACGCATGGCGAAAGCGGATGCTCGATGAGCTTCCTCACGACGTCCCCAAGCTGCGGGAGCCGAAGCGGTTGCCCAAAGCCTGGTCCCTCACCGAGTTTGAACGGATTTTGACGGCGGCAGGGAAGCAACCCGGCGAAGTCGCAGGAATCTCATCCTCGCAATGGTGGCGCTCTCTGTTGCTGGTGGCCTTTGACACCGGCCTACGAATCAGCGCGCTCCTGCAAACGCGTGTTGCGGATTTGGACGTTGAGGCCGGCGTGCTGTTCATTGCCGCTGAACATCAGAAACAGGATGCCGATCAAGTCTTTGCCCTGCATGCAGACACTCGTTCACTCATCGCTCTAACGGCTCCGTTCGACCGCGAGTGGCTGTTCCCCTGGCCGCATGGGATGCGAGAACTCAGGGAATGCTATCGCGAAATCCTCAAGACGTCAGGACTCCCGCATGGCAAGAAGGATTTGTTCCACAAGTTGCGGCGAACGAGCGGAACCTACTTGGCCCGTGCAACAGACGCGGCGACCGCTCAATCCCACCTCGGTCACAGCAGCATGGCTGTCACAGCACGTTCCTATCTTGATCCACGCATGCTCAATCGTGTCCAGGCGGCGATGGTCATGGAGCGCCCCCGGCTGCTGGAGGCCACGCCATGAGACATCGACCATCCTACATTCGCAGATGGCGTTACCGTCTCCTCTTTGCTGACCCTCATTGCTGGTACTGTGGCGCTCCACTGACTCCTCTCACGGCGACCATCGATCATGTTGTCCCGAAGTCGCGGGGCGGGACTCACCATCCTCAGAATCTCCGACTTGCCTGTCGCTTCTGCAACATCGCGAAAGGGAGTTGCACGCTCGCCAGCCTGACCGTCTGCCGCTTTCGCGGATTCGGTGTGATCAGAAGGCGAGCCATCCAATCGCACGGCGACGCACGACTAACGCAAACGGATTGACTACCATTCCCCGAACGGATGGTCGCGGTTGCCTGCAGCTTCCACGGCCCAACGCGGACCAGCGGCGAGCCGGCTTCTCTCCTTGGCCAGCCGCCGTCGGTCCGGTCCGACAGCAAAGGAGGCTCTACGATGTCTCGCACGAGACCAACGCCCACCGATCTGGAATGGGCACTCATCGGTGAAGTTGCATCGCCGGAACTGCTCACGGCGATCGATGCTCTACTCGCAGCACCGAACCTGTCACAAGAGCAGGTTTTCGCTGCCGGCGTCGGCATGCTGCCCAACGGCAACGCGATGACCAGGGGATGGTTCAAACAAAGCTGGAACCGCACCCTGCGGAAGTGCAGGATCGACCGACCTCTCCGGTGTAGAGTGCAAAGCTTGAACGGAAAACCACGTGAACTTCCCACGTACGGGATTGTGGAAAAGTCACACCCTCGGAATCTCACCCTTGCGGAAGCCGCCAAAGAGCTTCAAGTCCACCAAGACACGGCCTCGAAGCTTTCGATCGCACGCGAAGGGACTTGGACGGACACATATAACCGCAAGTATGACTTGCTTTCCATCTCGGACGTCACAAAGCAAAAACGGGAACTCCTAAAAAAACGCGGAAGGAAAAAGGGCGTTCCGTATGAGAAAGTCGCCGAAGAGACTGGCTACAAGATCGGCTACGTCCGCAGCATCTTTCAGCCCAAAGGACCGGGGCACCCTGCATTCGGCCGCAAACGGGACGACGGCACATTCAAAGCAGGTCGCACGCTCGGCACGTCTTCGTGCGGACGGTACCCACTCGCTCATCCGGAAGACGTCGCGAAGCTCATCAAGTACCTCAACGATGAATCGCAGGTCGATGGATTCGAGCTTCTGGAACATGCATGGTCCCGGACTAAGTCCGCAATAGCAAAACTTCCGGCAGTTAAAGAGCTAACCTACACACAATTTCGCAAGTGGACCCAGGACGGACGATGCCCGTGGATTGGCAGAAAACTCGCCTCAACGATCAACGGAGGACCATCGAGTGACGAGTGGATCAGGCAGCGCACGTTCGTAAAAACGGAGGACGTAAACGACCTCATCGCGGCCATTCACGATTCCGGGAGAGCGAAGTACGCAAAGTGGCCGACTCTCCAAGAATTCGCGAAACGCCTCGGAATGCATTGGAAGACGTGCTCCAGATATCTACCCGGCCGTCGTCCACATCCGATTCTCAACCATCACCTGAATGCCATCCGTCACTTTTCAGAAAAAGGCAAGAGCGTTCACGCTCCGAAGGAAAGTTGGCGAATCGACCCCAATGACTTGGAAATGCTTCTTGCGGTCGCTGCTGTGTGGATGCCGGTCAAAGATGCGGCCAACCTGCTCGACATCTCCAGGACCGTTTTAACCTACTCATGCTCGGCCAAGCGTTCAAGAATTCTCGGACGCAACCTCTCGCAGGACGATTGCCGAAAGCTTCCCGCCGACCGTTCATTCGGACGCGGTTCCTGGCACCTCCATGCCCGCTACATCGCTGAACTCGCCAAGGCCGTCGGGAAAGCTCACGTCGCCGGCCGTTTCACCCGTTCTGCCAATCAGTCCGAGCAGATCGCCGCCGAGGCCCTCTCCCACTGGCAGCCGGAAGATGAATCGCAAACCAACGGCAAGCCGGACGCCCAGGCCAAGGAGACGACGACGGTCGCTGTGGCCGATCCGCCGGTGACAGAAGAATTGCGCACAGAATTGCGCACACAGAAAAAACCACGAAAAAAACTGTCCCGGCACGCCTATGACGGATTGGCGACGGACGCGGCGTCAGATTTCAAGAGACGATCGCGGGACGCAAAACAGAAGGGTGAAATCCTTCCCCTCTCGGAATTCTGCGATGATTTCATCGGGGAAAAGCGACTCGCTCTCGCGCATAGCGAGATGGCTCTGAAGGGACTCCCGACGCCCAGAACTCTCTACGACAAGCTCCGTCACAATCGGGAACTCTGGGACCCACAAGGGGAGTACGGGGCGAGGCCCCGGAAACCTCGCTGACCCAAGAATTGCGCACACTGCGCAATTCCGATCGAACCACTCGTCTAACCTCCTTCACATCGCTGTGAGGGAGGTTTTTCTTTTGCGCAGCGACAAGCCCGGCCAGACGTCAGCCGGACCGGGCTTGCCAAGGATTCCGAATCTCACGGAGTGGGTGAATTATGGCCCGTCAGCAGGACGACGGCAACGGCGAAACGCGAAAGGTCGACTTCAACCGGCGGACACAACTTCGCCGCTCGGTCCGGTTCCCCGCCCCGCTCCACGCGGCAGACGGAAAGGCTGTCTCAACCCGGCTGCTC
>JAJDEI010000038.1 GCA_029259845.1 Planctomycetaceae bacterium
TCTCCGCCGGCCCCCGCGAAGGCTTGAACAACAACATCAAAACCATGCCGCGCCACTCCTACGGCTTCCGCAACCACCAATACCTCAAACTCCAAATTCTCGCCATTCACAACTCTCAATACGCACTAATTCGGATGAGCCGAAAATCTGCGCACGAGACAGAACTTTGAAGCCTTTGTCGTACGGATCGTCTCCCGAAACAGAGGATCCTTGATCCCCCGGAGACGAGAATCATCAGCCGATTCGCATGCGGATGCGCACGATTCGAAGGGAACCAACAGACTTCAGCGGTTCCGCGATCCCGTAATCGGTACTCCAAACTCATGCGGGAACTCGGAATCAATGGTCACTGTCCGTTGCAGGCCAGCGATTCGACCGTCAACCGGTTTTGCCAGGCCTTCGCGCGGCGGGAAACGGACAAGCCGATCGACCAGCGCACTATGATCTTCGCGCTGTGATCTTTGACGTCCGGCAAGCTCAGACCGCACGCATCACCGCGCTGAGTCACTTTCTCCTCGGCGTCTTGGTCCGCCCACGGAAGGAGCGATCCGCTCACGCCAGCATCGGTCCCGGACCCCGCCCCAGGGCGCCGAGGGCTGTTTCAAAACCCCTCAGGAGCGGTCTAAGAAATCGCTGCGACGGACTCGACGACGGGGGCGGGTATCGTCCCGTTCGCTTGTGGCACCCCGTTTGCTTGGGGAACGCTGTTTGCTTGGGGAACGCTGTCGAGGCACGGTGCCATCGCTCCGGCGTGTCCGGCGGCAGCCAGATTGAGCCGAATCTGCTGACAGGTCGACTTCAAGGCGTCGAGTTGAGCTTCGCTCAGCCCGCCTGTCGCCTGCTGGCGAATCTGGTGGCACATCTCGCCGGACTGCTTCCAAATCGCCTCGGCTTTCGCCGTGGGGGTGATGCGATTCCGGCGACGGTCGTCACAGCAGGCTTCCCGCGCCAACCACCCGTCCCGTTCCATCCGCCGCAGCACCCCGGCCAACGTGGGGGGCTCGATCCCAAGGTAATCGGCCATCTCCGCCTGAGAAAACCCCTCTTCGCACGCCAGACAGGCCAACACCTCCCATTGCCGGAGTGTCATGCCGATTTTCGACAACTCACTTTGCAGAGCGCGTCGCATGGCGTGAGACGTCGTGCAGATTGCGTATCCGATGCTGTTTTCGAAATCAAACTCGAGCAATGGTCTTCTCCCGCGTTGGTTGGCCGAATCCATCATACGCCGATCGGCAAATCAAGGGCAAGGTGGCGTTGCGATTCGTCGCGGGCAAACGTTCTGTTCAAGTTGGGGCGTCACACCGACGTCGTCGGTCGCCGTTGGCTCCGGGCTAATTCCGACCCATGATCTCTCCTAGCCCGGAGACAACGCCGACGGGGAATCGCCGACGGTCCCCCCATCGTGCAAAACACGCTCACCCCCGGGATTCGTCGCGGATTGGGGCAGTTGCGGGATGCTATCCCAGATCGTTCATGAAGAAAGGGAAGCCGCCTCTCGTTTCTTCGACAACGACAACGTGTCTCGCCAAGAGATTCTCCAGCCGCACATGGATGCGACGCGCGAGAGGGATGCGACGCGCAAGAGGATTTCCCAGTCCGGTTTCGTGTTGCTGGTGCTGGCCGCCACGTTACCGATTCGCGATGTCGGACAGGTCGGAGCCGTTGTCTCCAGGGCCGTTCAAAGATTGAAGCTGGGCAACCTCGTCACCCGAAGCGTCAGCGAGGGACGAATCGCTCACTCACGTTCGCTTCCTCACGTTCGCTTCTTCGCTTACGCTTCGGGTTACCATTGAGCTTGTCCCGGTCGGTCCTCTCCCAAGTGAAACTTTGAATGGCCCTGCCGTTGTCCCGTCGTCCTGCTTTTGTTGGCCAATCGAAACCGGCTTGAGCACGATGAAACCGGGCGGTCGCACCGCATAGAGCCGACTCGAAACGCTCGGCCGGAGGATGAATTGCGTGGCCGCGTCTACGGTCAGTGCCCGGAGGGTCATGCCCTTGTGCCGGTTGGGACGCGAACGCCTGGAGTCGGATTGCGATGTTGTCTTCGCCCCCTCTGAATGGACGTCAGTCGACCCGGTCCTCAAGAACAAACCTCCGCTGTTGGCGCCGCAGGCACAGAATGTCCTACGGCTCGTCTCACCCGCCACCTGAGAGTGCGATCGTTGAACGAGATTAGCAAACACTCTGAGGGTGTGGTTTTTTCTCAACGTGTGCCCCAGCACCCGGTGTCTCGAATCCGCAAGGACGCGAAGTGCCTGATTTTGGCGTCTCATGCCCTCAACGTTTCTCGATTTCTATGAGACACCGGGGTGTTTTCCCCGAAAAACTCACAAGCTCGCACGAAGGCGGCTTTGATTCTGATGGCCAGAGGCGCGACCGCGGCGACCAAGTCGTGCACCCGACCCAGGCAGGTTGGAAGCCCGCCCCATGCGAGGTGCCGGGACGTGCTCAATCTTCCTGCCATTTTTGCAGTCCGCCCTTGGCTGCTGCCGCAGGACATCATCTCGCGAGAGCCGCTGCGACTGTGCGGATTGGCTCAGGAACTACAACTCACTTCGGCGGCAGGCAGGGTCGTGGTTCTAAGGGCATGTGGTGAAATGTCTTCGTCAGACTTGACGCAGGCGACGCCATTTGCCCACACGATCCTATTTAGCTGCGCTATGCTTGAGCGGCAGACTCCGGGACCGGACTGACTTCGACAAAGCGATCAGAAAGCGTCCCTTTGACATTTGCTGTCGCTGAGAAACTGTGACAGCATGAATGATCGAACGGATTCTGCAGGCCACAGAAGATTCACCCTGAAAGACACACTTGGAGGAACGAGACCATGAGGACCGCACTTTCTGGTTTGGTGCTGAGTCTCATTGCACTGTCTGCGGGGGCTGCCGATGCCGGCTGGTTCTGTGGAACCGCCGGCTACAACTGCTGTCCGACGACCGCTTGCCGGCAGACGGCCTGTTACACCGCCTGTCGCGTCGAGCGGCAGACGTGCCAACGCACCGTCTACAAGACGACCTATGAGCCGCAGCAGTACACGGCCTATCGCACGGTTCAGGAGACCGTCTGCGAAGAACAGCCGATCACCTGCTATCGCACGGTCGTCGAACAGGCGTGCCGCGAGGAGCAGTACACGGTGCAGCGTCCGGTGACGACGACTTGCTATCGCGAGCAGTCGTACACCGTGCAGCGACCCGTCTGGGAGACACAGTATCGCGAGAGTTGCTACCAGGTCGCTCGTCCGATCTGGGAGGAGTCGACCCGCGAATGCCGCCGCACCGTCTATCGGCCGGTGACCGAGACCATCGAACGGGAGGTCTGTCACACGGCCATGCGGCGAGTGACCGAAACGATCAATCAGGAACGTTGCTACACGGTCATGCGTCCCGTGACGACCTACCGGTCGGTCCGCCGCGTGGTCGGCAAGTGGAACGTGCAACAGGTTCATCATCGTGGACCGGTCGTGCCGCGTTTGGTGCACGACCAATGCGGCCATCCAAGGGTCTGTATGGTGCAGTGTCCCGGCTTTACAACCTGCCGCCGCGTGTGGTGTCCGCAGGTTGTCGAATGCCAGGTCCCGTGTACGACCTACCAGCCGCAGGTTGTCAAACAGAACTGCCCCGTTCAGGTCTGCAAGCTCGTGCCGGAACGGATCGTCCAGAAAGTGCCCGTCCAAGTCTGCCGGATGGTCGCCCAGGAAGTTGTGAACAAGATTCCGGTTCGCACCTGTCGCTGGGTGAATGAAACAAAGACCTGCCGCGTGCCGTATCGGACATGCAAGATGGTCTGCGAGACCAAGGCTTGCAAGATTCCCTACCAGACCTGCAAGATGGTCTGCGAGACGCGGACCCGTAAGGTGCCCTTCTGCGTCACCAAACAGGTGCCGTATACTGTGACTCGCCGGGTGAACAAAGTGGTCTGCCGCCAGGAGCCGGTCACCTGCACACGCATGGTGGCGAAGGTCGTGCCGACCGTCGAAACGTACGAAGTCTGCCGCATGGTGCCGGTCCAGACCTGTTGCGATTCCGGTAGCAACTCGGGTTGTGCCGACGGAAACTGCGGGTCGACAACCGTGCCGGGCGGTGCTGCCCGACCGGTCTCACCGGAAGCGGACTCCGCGTCGCCGCAGCCTCACGAAGCCGCGCCACAGCAGAATCCGGCGGCGTCTGAGGAATCCGGACCCGCTCCGAGCCCGATGCCCGCACTGGAGGTTTGAATCGGCAGCGACTTGACTCGACGAGACGGGATCGTTTTCGATCACTTGGGACGGCTGTGCATGAGAGTGCCGGCCGTCCTTTTCATTTTGGGGGCTCTCGACGCTACGCCGGGTGGCATGCTCACGTCGTGACACAGCATGAGCACGCTGGCGGGCCGCGGCTCTGGCGCGTGGGTGGCCCAGCCGGCACGGCTGGGTGCCGCAGACGCAAGACGCCCCGCATTCAGCTCCCGACCCGCCTGAAGCATCCGAACGCGGAGTGTAAGGCATCTTGTCGCTCCGCGACCCAGCCGAATCGGCTGGGCCACCCGGCGATACGGCTATGGCATCCGTCTCCGGTGCGTTCGTTACGTCAGGGTGGCTGGGGCGAGATTCGGATCGCGCAATTGTCGAAATCGCTTCGTATTCTGGGGCGATGGGCGACTTCCCTGGACCGCACACAGCCCCAGAAAATGAGCGTGAAAGGCCATCCAAGCGTCAGATCGCCCCAGCCACCCTCTTGCGGGGACGTCCCTCGAGCACCTTCCCGCTCTTCCCCCAGCTGGGATGTTGCTTCCGAGCCGGGCGTTATGGAAAGATCACGCCGCAAAGAGGAGCGGGCCAGTCGAGTGCGGCGTGGTCTTGCACAAGTTGGTCGAGTGTTGCCGCGATTGGTTCCGGAAACGGTGAGGTGCGGCGGACGCGCATGTCAATGTGCGTGGTGACCATCTCGAACGTCGCAGAGACATCCTGTTTTTCGTGATTCAGCAGAAAATGGATTAAGTGGAGACGTTTGGCGGACCGTCCCATGAAGCGCGAATGGACGGCGACCCGATGGCCGTCACGGACCTCGGAGAGATAGCGGATGTGCGACTCCAATGCGAACATGCCCGCATGCTGTTGCTCCATGTAGTCCCGCGTGATCCCGACAAGACGGAAGATGCCGGACATCGACGTGCTGAACAGATGCGTGTACCACATCACGTTCATGTGTCCCATGATGTCGAGGTAATCCTCCGGAATAACTTCCTCATGCGTGAGTGGAAGCCGGGCGATTTGTGCGAAATCAAGTTGCGGTCGGCTCATAGGGGGCGGGTATTCTTCCGTATTGTCATGGAATGTGTCTCACACACAGTCATTGTGGAGATGCGGGTGGCCCAGCCGGTCCGGCTGGGTCGGCTGGGTCGCGAAGTGACAAGATGACTCACACTGTGCATTCGGATGCTCCAAACAGGTCCGTAAGCCGAGTGTGAGGCATCCTGTGCCTGCGGCACCCTGCCGGGCCGGCTGGGCCACCCGACGGTCGGCTCATGAGGGACGGTTGGTCTTCCGCGTCGTGTAAAGATGTGTCTCACGAGTCATCGTCGTGGAGGCGGACGAGTTGTTTGCCGATGTTGGCTCCGTGGAGCATCTCGATGAAAGCTTGGGGGGCGTTCTCAATACCGTCGGTAATGCGTTCGCGGCATGTCAGTCGGCCCGCCTGATACCATGAGGTCAAATCGGAAAGCGCCTCGCGAAACCGGGCCGCGAAATCGGTCACCAGAAAGCCGCGGACTGTCGCCCGTTTGACGATGAGATGCCAGAACAGCCGCGGCCCTTTTTCGCCTTGTTCGAGATTGTACTGTGAGATTTGCCCGCAGATGCCGACGCGGGCACCGATGTTCAGCGACCAGAAGACCGCATCGGTGATGGGGCCGCCCACGTTGTCGAAATAGACATCGACTCCGTCCGGGCAGTGGGCTCGGATCTCCCGTCCGAGGTCATCGGCGGTCTTGTAGTTGAAGGCGGCGTCGTAACCGAGTTCGTCGGTCATGTAGGCCAGTTTCTCGTCGGAGCCGGCGCTCCCGACCGCGCGGCAGCCTTTGAGTTTCGCCAACTGCCCGACGACCGAGCCGACCGCACCGGCCGCTCCGGAGACGAAGACCGTGTCGCCTTCCTGCAGCGCACAGACATCGAGCAGTCCATAATAGGCGGTGATCCCCGGCATGCCGAGCACGTGCAGGGCGGTCGAGATGGGAGCCGCACCGGGATCGATCCGTCGAATCCCCTTGCCGTCACTAATTCCGTACTCCTGCCAACCAAACATGCCGCACACGAACGTCCCTTCCGGGAACTCCTCATGGTTCGACAGAACGACCCGGCCGACGCTCTCCCCGACCATGACGTCGCCGATGCCGACCGGTTCCGCATAGGACGGACTGTCATTCATCCGCCCGCGCATGTAGGGATCGACCGAAAGAGAGTGGGCCTGCACGAGGAACTCGCCCTCCCCGGGAGAGCGGAGCGGTGTCTCAACAAGCTCGAAGTCGGATTCCGACGGGTATCCTTCCGGGCGACGTTTCAGCGTGATCTGGCGGTTGAGGCTTGTCATTCGCTTGCCTGCCTCTCGAAATCCGCAATCCACTCCGCGCGGAGCTTGCGCTTGAGGACTTTGCCGTTGGAGTTCTTCGGCAACTGGCCGCGGAAGAGGATGTACCGGGGTTTCTTGAATTTGCTGACGTACTGCAACGCCTGCTGCTGGATTTCCTCTGCCGTCGCCTGTTGGCCGGGTTTGAGCACGACGGCGACGGCGATCTCTTCCTGGAATTTGTCATCCGGGACACCAAACACGGCACACTCGGCGACCGCCGGGTGCTTGTGGATCGCCTCTTCAATCTGCCGCGGCGAAAGGTTCTCCCCTCCCTTGACGATCATGTCCTTCTTGCGATCGGTGATGAACACGTAGCCGTCTTCATTTATGTGGCCGATGTCACCGGAGTGCAGCCATCCGTCGATGATCGTCTCGGCGGTCGCCTGCGGATTATTCCAATAGCCTTTCATGACAATCGACCCGCGAATGCAGATTTCACCGGTCTCGTTGGGGCCGAGCACGTTGAGGTCGTCATCCATGATGCAGACTTCGACCCCCTCCAGCGCAGGGCCGGCGGAACCGGGAACGACCTCTTCATCGTCCCGAAACGAGGTGACCGCACAGGTCGATTCGGACTGGCCGTAGCCGTCCGCCACACGGCAGCCGAACAGCCGCGAGAACTCCAGACGCAACTCCTCCGCCAGCGGCGCCGATCCGCCGGTCACGAACTTCAAACTGGAGACGTCGTACTTCTCCCGGGTGGGATGGTTGACCAGATAGACCATCATGGTCGGGGCAAGGGACATTCGTTCGACCTTGTACTCCTCGATCATGCGGAGCGTCTGTTCGGGATCGAACCGCCGCAGCATGGCCGTGTACTGGCCGAGCAGACCGCCAATGTTCATCAGCAGCATGCCGTAAACATGGCTCATCGGCAGCACCATCAGCGTTCGTGAACGCTTCGATTGGGTGAACAAAGCGGCGACCTGTTTCGCATTGTCCACCAGCCCTCCGTGCGCCAGCATGACCCCCTTGGGGTTGCCCGTTGTGCCGGAGGTGTACACCAACACAGCAAGGTCGTCGTCCGCCTTCTCGAAGATGTCTGGCTCCGGCCCGGCGGCTTCCACCTCCGGCACAATGTTCGTGGTTTCCGACAGGTCACTCTCTCCGAACACGAGAATCGCGCGAAAGCCGGAGTTATCCCGCGTTGCTTCGGCGACAACGGATGCGAGGTCCGGAGACGTCAGCACGAACTGCGCTCCGGAGTTCTCCACGATGTAACGGACCTCGGGCGCAATCAGCTGCGGCATAATGGGAATAATGACCGCCCCGATCCGCCAGATCGCCTGAAACGACGCGGGGACCTCCACGCAGGTCTCCATCATCACCACCACCCGGTCACACGGCCCAAGGCCATGCGCTTTGAGCACAGTTGCCAGACGGCAAGCGAAGTCCAGTTGCTCGGCGTTGGTGTATTCCCGCCCTTCAAAGAAAGTGGACGGGTACTCCCCCCAGCGTTCCAACCCTTCGTTGGCGAGGTAGGCGGCATTCATGCGGCGGGCGAGCTCCTGCGGACCCCCAACCCGGGGCCATTCACAAACGAGGACTGAAGATCGGGAACCCCAAGTCTACCGGACGGTCGGTAGACCGTCCAGCAGTGTTCCCGAGGTTGAATGAGAGGGGGTGCATCCGCTCACAGGTGGGGGGTGGCTGGGGCGATCGAAAATCGACGATTGATAAGCCGCACGGAACCCTGGGGCGATGGACAGTGAACGAGCGACGTGACGGCCGGTGCCCCTTGTTCGGCGCGCTTGCCGAATGGGGCGGCGATCAGATCGCCCGCAGCGAGAGACTCGCACGCACTCCGGGCGCTGGTTGGGTAACAGACTCTCCTGCTCCCCGGCCCCTGCTCCCAGGGCCATTCAATGTTTCACTTGGGAGAAAACCGACCGGGATAAGCTCAATGGTCACCCGAAGCGTCAGCGAGGAAGCGAACGTAAGTGAGCGATTCGTCCCTCGCTGACACTTCGGATGACGAGGTTGCCCAGCTTCAATCTTTGAACGGCCCGATCCCTGCTCCCGGTCCCGACTTGGGATTGACCCAATCGACCCAAGCGGGTACTCGTCCCCCCGTCTCTTTCCTGACATCCGGAGCCCTTCCTGATGAGTGCCGGACATTCTCGACCAACGCGACAAATCCGTGCCGCCCGCGCGTTTCTGGAACACCTCGCCCAGCAATTGGACGCGCCCCTCTCCGTGCGGCTGTGGGACGGCTCTGTGGTCCCGCTGGGAAAGAACGTTCAGCCCGAGCTGGTGCTCTCCCTATCCGGTCCCGGCGTCATCGGCTCGCTGTTGCGGCGGCCCACGCCCGACAATCTTCTCCGGCACTACGCCCGCAAACAGATCGACTTCCACGGAGCCGATCTCTACACGTTTATCGAGACCGCGCGCGTCCGCCATTCGCGGCAGAAATCACGCCGCGTGCCCAAGCGGGTCCTTGTCCGGTCATTGGCCGCGTTCCTGTTCACGCCGGCCGAACCAGTCGAAGTCGAGCACTGTTACGCGGGTGATGAAACCGGGCACCGCCGACGCGACGATGAAAACAAGGACTTCATCCAGTTTCACTACGACATCAGCAACGAGTTCTACGAACAGTTCCTCGACCCGGAAATGGTCTACTCCTGTGCCTACTTCACCGATTGGAACAACTCGCTGGAGCAAGCCCAACAGGACAAGCTCGACATGATCTGCCGCAAGCTGCGGCTGCAACCGGGCGAGCGATTCCTGGATATCGGTTGCGGCTGGGGGGCGCTGGTTTGTCACGCGGCACGGAACTTCGGCGTCCAGGCACACGGCATCACGCTCTCCGAGCGGCAACTTGCATACGCCCGGCAAAAGGTCTCCCGCCTCGGTCTTCAGGACCAGGTGACGCTCGAACTCCGGGACTACCGGCATCTCGACGGGCAGTGGGACAAGATTGCCAGTATCGGCATGGTCGAGCACGTCGGCATCGCCAACATGGCCGGGTACATGCAGAAGGTTCGCAGTCTCCTGCCCGACCGCGGCCTGTTTCTCAATCATGGGCTCACCCGGCGGGCAAAGGTGAGCCGCAAGAAGTTCCGCAAGATGCGGCCGGAGCGGCGGCTGTTGGCCAAGTACATCTTCCCCGGCGGCGAACTCGATCACATCGGACACATGCTGGAGGCGATGGAAGCGTCCGGTTTTGAAGTCCACGATGTCGAAGGTTGGCGGGACCACTACGCCCACACGTGTCAGCTGTGGTGTCAGCGGCTCTCCGAACGCCGCAAAGAGGCGATTCAACACGTTGGCGAAGAACGCTACCGTATGTGGATCCTGTATCTGGCCGGCGTGAGCATGGCGATCCGCGACGGCTCGGCCTGCATCTTTCAGACCGTCGCCAGCAACCGCGCCTCCAAGGGGGTTTCCGGCATGCCCCCGACCCGCGCGCATCTGTACGATCCCCCCTCACCGTTCCTGTCTCGGAAAGCGGCGTGAGATCGGCAATCCCTGGTTCCCAAACTCCGGTTTGGGACCGCACTTTCTCGAAGCTCTGCTTCGACACCAACACGGTCGCGCTGCCGCTTCTCGCATTCGTGGTTCCCAAACCGGAGTTTGGGAACCAGGGGACTCTCAACTCTCAACTCTCAACTCTCAACTCTCAACTCTCAACTCTCAACTCTCAACTCTCAACTCTCAACTCTCAACTCTCAACTCTCAACT